>NZ_DBHIGR010000167.1:0-4807 GCF_057249185.1 Oribacterium sp. | reverse complement strand
GTGCTAAGGCAGGAATCCAGCAAGAAATTCGTAAGAGAGAGCATTACGAGAAGCCATCAGTAAGACGTAAGAAGAAGTCTGAAGCGGCTAGAAAGCGTAAGTTCAACTAATTTATAGCTTAGATGTTAGCCCTGATTCAGCAATGAATTAGGGCTATTTTCTTTCAAAAAAGGAGTCCCATGGCGGAAAGAGAATTGCTATTAGATATTCCTCTGGAACATGAAATGAATATTCTGGGACAGATGGATCAAAATTTAAATAAGATTCAAAAACAGTTTCAAGTCAGTATTATTGATCGAGACGGATTATTGAAAATCATAGGGGAAGAAGACGCTGCAAACAAAGCTAAGGAAGTGCTTCTTTCCCTTTTGAAGTTATCTCAAAAGGGCACTGCCATTAATGAGCAAAATGTAAACTATGCTATTTCCTTAACGGTAAAGGAAGGAAAGGGAGATGCCCTCCTGCATTTGGATGAGGATTTACTGGCAAGAACGGCTTTGGGAAAGCCAGTAAAGCCTAAAACTTTAGGGCAGAAGGCCTATGTGGATGCCATTCGGAAAAATATGATTACCTTTGGCATCGGTCCTGCAGGAACCGGTAAAACTTATCTGGCTATGGCTATGGCGATTTCCGCCTTTCGAGAGGAAGAGGTTTCCCGAATTATTTTGACAAGACCTGCCATAGAGGCAGGAGAGAAGCTCGGATTTTTGCCGGGAGATTTACAATCCAAGGTGGATCCCTACCTTCGTCCCTTATATGATGCTCTGTACCAGATTATGGGACCGGAACAGTATCTGGCCAATGCGGAGAAGGGACTTATTGAAGTGGCTCCCCTGGCTTATATGCGCGGTAGAACTTTGGACAATGCCTATATTATCCTGGATGAAGCGCAGAATACCACTCCTGCGCAGATGAAGATGTTCTTAACCAGAATCGGTTTTGGCTCCAAGGTAGTGGTTACCGGAGATTTAACCCAGAAGGATCTGGAAGAGGGAAAGAAATCCGGTTTGGAGGATGCCATCCATGTTTTGAAAAATGTGGAGGGAATCGCTTTTTCTACCCTTACCAGCGAAGACGTGGTTCGTCACCCCTTAGTGCAAAGAATCGTTAATGCCTACGAAAAGGACGAACAAAGAAAAAAGAAGGACAAATATGCAAATAGACATTCAATGGGAAGTGAAGGAACAAACAAGTCTGGATTACGAAAAAATCATTCAGGATATCGTGGAGGAAAGTCTTGATTATGTTTCCTGTCCTTATGATGTATCTCTCTCCGTAAGCTTTATTGAAGCGGAGGAGATGCGGGAGTTAAACTTAAGCCAAAGAGGAATTGATTATGCTACGGATGTTCTCTCTTTTCCTTTATTGTCTTTAGATCCTCCGGGAAGCTTTCCGGAAAGCCTGGAGGAGGAGTGGGGGAATTTCGATCCGGAAACCGGAGAGCTGATGCTGGGGGATATTGTCCTTAACTGGGACAAGGTAAAGGAACAGGCGGAGAGCTACGGCCATTCTTTAGAGAGAGAGCTTGCCTTTTTGATTGCTCACTCTCTTTTACACCTTTTCTCCTATGATCACATGGAGGAAGAGGAACGTAAAGAGATGGAACAGAAGCAGGAAGAGATATTAGAGAATAGAGGATATTACCGATGAGAGAAGGCAGAAGACAAGTCTCCCCAAAAAGAAGGTCAAGCGGAAATAATTTTGTTCTGCAGGGATCTCTTCTTGCAGTTGCCGGAATTCTGGTTCGCCTTATCGGCATGGTTTACCGAATTCCACTTTCCGCGATTATTTCTGATGAGGGAAATGGTTATTATACCTCAGCTTTTTCTATTTATACCTTGCTCCTGATTTTATCCAGTTATTCCATGCCCACTGCCATTTCCAAGCTGATTTCTCAGAATCTGGCTGCGAAACGTTTTAAAAATACGGAAAGAGTTTTAAGGGTTTCTTTTATCTATGCTTCCATTATGGGAGCGGTCATGGCCTTTGTGCTCTTCTTCGGGGCGGATGCCATTGCAGGAGCCTTGAAAAAGCCCTTTGCCGCCTATGCCCTTAGAGCACTGGCTCCAACCGTTTGGATTATGGCCTATCTCGGGCTTTTGCGAGGATATTTTCAGGGCATGGGAAATATGATACCTACAGCTATTTCTCAAATTCTGGAACAGATTGCCAATGCCGTTTTTTCCGTTTTGATGGCATACCTCCTTTTCGCTAAGGGAAAAGAAGCCAATTTACTTTATAACAACACGGAGTATTCCTATGCATTCGGTGCTATGGGAGGCGCTATCGGAACCGGTGTGGGAGCCTTTATTGCCCTGCTGTTCTTTATGATGCTTTATTCCTATCAAAGGCCAAGGCTCAGAAAGAGAGCCAAGAAGGATAGCAGTATGGTGGAAAGCTATGAGCGTTCCGCCCTATTGTTGTTTTCAACCATGGTTCCCATCCTGATTTCCAGCACGGTATATAACATTTCCTCCGTTCTGGATGACTATTTTTATTCCAGTATTATGACCAAGCTTAAGATTCCTACCAAGCAGATTGTTATGGAGTGGGGAATCTTCGGAGAATATCATATTCTCTTTAATATTCCCGTAGCCTTGGCCAATGCCTTATCCTCCTCTTTGATTCCCAGCCTTACTGCGGCTGTTGCTTCCCATGATCGGAAAAAGACCCTTGGACAAATTCAGACCAGCATTCGCTTCAGTATGCTGATTGCCGTTCCCTGTACCGTGGGAATGTGTATTTTGGCGGAGCCTCTATGCAGAATGCTTTTCCCGGGAAAAAATGTAATGCTTTTGATTAATGTAACCAGAATCGGTGCATTGGCAGTTTTGTTCTATTCTCTTTCCACCATCAGTAACGCCATTTTACAGGGATTGGGACATCTGAATCTGCCTCTTAAGCATTCCGTTATTTCTCTGGTATTTCATTTGGCCAGTTTGTTACTTCTCTTATATGGAAGAACCGGCATTTACGGAGTGGTGGTTTCCAATATCCTTTTTGCCATCATGATGTGCATCTTAAATCAGCTTGCCATAAAGCGTCATACCAGATGCGTAATAGACTGGGGAAAAACTATAGGATATCCTATTTTGGCTTCTCTTATCATGGGAATTTTTGCCTTTGGATGCTATTTCTTGATTCATTTCCTTCTTCCGGAAAAACTGGGAAAGGGAAGAATCGGTTCCGCCCTTTCTTTGCTTCCGGCGATTTTCGTTGCGGTAGTTCTCTACTTTGGCAGTCTTTTGAAAATGAATGCCTTTTCCAAAGAAGACCTGGATGAAATGCCTATGGGAGGACGTTTAAAGAGATTTATAAAGGATTAAATCCAAAAATTATAAATGAGTTATAAATTGAAAAGATGAAATAGGATTAAAAGATGAAGAAAAGAGTAGGGGCAATATGAAGGATTGTATCATTGTGGGAGGCGGGGCAGCCGGTATGGTGGCTGCCATAGAAGCAAAAAGAGCCGGTGCAAAATCGGTTCTTTTAGTGGAAAAGCAAGCCTGTCTTGGAAAGAAGTTAAGCCAGACCGGAAACGGAAGAGCCAATTATACCAATCTTTCCATGAATTCCAATGCCTATAGAAGCAATCATCCGGAATATATTCCTTCCTTTTTAAAACATTTTGATAGCAGAGATGCTCTGGAATATTTCAAGACTTTGGGAATCTATCCCAAGTTTAGAGGAGACTATGTGTACCCCTACTCGGATCAGGCAAAAAGCATGGTGCAATGTCTGGAAAACTCCCTCCATAATTTGGGTGTAGAAATCTGTCTACAGCATAGGGTTGAAGACATTGCTTGGACTGAGAAGGAAGTTTTTTTCATAAAAGGGAAAAAGCTTGTGCAAAAGGGAGGAGTCGGCTCTTCTGCTCAGAAGGATAATTATTCTGATTCTACTTTTGTTTTCGGAAACAAAGAAAAAAATAAAAAAAAGGAAAAGAATAAAAAAGAAAAAGTAGAATGGGAAGAACAGGAATTTTCTCTTCAAGGACGTAAGCTTTTAATTGCTACCGGAGGCCTGGCTATGGAAGCTCTTGGCGCTTCCGGTGAGGGATATGAGATCGCAAAGAGCTTAAACCATACAGTCTCTAATCTCTTTCCCAGTCTGGTTCCCATCTATACCAAGGAAGACTATGTAAAGCTATGGGCCGGTGTCAGAGTCGATGTGAGGGCCGAGCTTTATAAGGAGCAGGACTTAATTTTTCAGGATGAGGGAGAGCTGCAATGCACGGATTATGGTATTTCCGGCATTGTCGTTTTTCAAATGAGCCGCTTAGTGCATAGGCTTTTGGAAGAAAAAGCAAAGTTTTCTTTGGAGCTGTCCTTTCTTCCGAAATTTGAAGAGACGGAAGCCAAAAAGTATTTTCTGGAAAGAAAGCAGCTTTTGGAAGAGGAGAGGGGAGAAGCCTTTCTTCTGGGACTATTTCCGGAAAAACTGAGTCAAGTGCTTTATGAAAGGACCGCCTTTCCCCTAAAGCAAAGAATTCAGGATATTTCGGATCAAAAAATATTGGAATTATGTCAGCTTTGCCTGCATTTTCCTTTTCATCCGGAAAGAATCGGAGATTTTCAAAGAGCACAATGTACGGCAGGGGGCGTAAATTTATCGGAAATTTTTATTCCGGAATTTCAAAGTAAAAAGAATCCGGATTTATACTTTGCCGGGGAGATACTGGATGTGGACGGTATTTGTGGAGGCTATAATCTTCATTTTGCCTTTGGATCGGGAATTTTGGCGGGAAGAGCCATGGGGAAGAAAAATGATTAAAATTGGACAGTTGAAATTAGCTATAGAGAAGGAA
>NZ_DBHIGR010000166.1:0-4837 GCF_057249185.1 Oribacterium sp. | reverse complement strand
CGCTACCGTGCATTACGATTGTAAGGAAATGGAATCCATCCTGCAAAATACCTATGGGGTAATCGTATATCAGGAGCAGGTTATGCAGATTGTGCGAGACCTGGCCGGTTTTACCATGGGCGGATCGGACCTCTTACGAAGAGCCATGTCCAAGAAGAAGACCTCCGTCATGGAGGAAGCAAGGCAGAGCTTTGTCTACGGCAATGCGAAAGAAGGCATTGCAGGCTGCATTTCCAAGGGGATTTCTGAAGAGGTGGCCAATCGGATTTACGACAAGATGATTGACTTTGCCAAGTATGCCTTCAATAAGTCCCATGCGGTAAGCTATGCCCTGCTTTCCTATCAAACCGCCTATTTAAAGTATTACTATGCTCCGGAATTTTATGCTGCCACCATGAGCTCCTTTATGGATAACACGGTGAAAACCGCCGAGTATATCGAAGTGGCCAGGGAACAGGGCATAGAGATCCTTCCTCCGGATATTCAGTTGGCGGAGGTGGGCTTCTCCGTGAAGGAGGGGAAGATTCGTTATGGCCTTTCCGCCGTTAAGGGAGTGGGAAGATCCGCCGCTGAGCAGATTATTCTGGAAAGAAAGAACGGTCCCTTTAGAAACTTTGAAGATTTAGTTCAGCGACTAAGCCAAAGAGGCATTAACCGAAGAGCCATGGAGTCCTTTATCCATGCAGGAGCCTTTGACAATCTGGAAGGAAATCGAAGGGAAAAGTTGGTAATGCTTCCGGAGGTTTTGGAGGATTTACAGAAGGGAAAGAAGGATCAGATTGCGGGGCAGATGAGCCTTTTGGACCTTTTGGGAGAAGAGGCGGAGGAAAGACAGGAATTTGAGCTGATTTTCCCGGATTTGGAAGAATTTCCCAAGTCTGAGCTTCTGCGAAATGAAAAGGATGCCTTAGGTGTATATCTTTCCGGACATCCTCTGGACAGTGACAGAGCTCTTTTAAAGCAGCTTTGCAGCAGAAGAGCCAGAGACTTCTCTTTGGAAGCAATAGAGGAAGAGAAGAATCTTGTGGACGATGAGCATTGTACCGTAGGAGGGATGATTACCGGCATTAACAGGCGGATTACCAAGAAAAATGACATGATGGCCTTTTTGACCTTGGAAGACAATACCGGCTCCATGGAAGTGGTGGTTTTCCCTAAGACCTACGAGCTTACGGAGGAGCTGATTCAGGAGGATAGGAAGGTATTTGTCTACGGCAGAGTGCAAATGAGCGATGAAGCCAACGGGAAATTGATTGCGGAAAAAATTATAGCTTTTGAAAATTTGCCGAAAGAAATTTGGTTGCAGTTTTCCGACAAAGAGGCCTATCTGGAGAAGGAAAAGGAAGTTTTGGAATGCCTGTCTCAAGAAGGGGGCGAAAGCACCGTGGCCATTTACCTTAGGAAAGAAAAGGCTATAAAACGCTTGGGGAAGCTTTATGCTGTACAATCTTCCCAAGAATTGCTGGAAAATCTTGCAAAAATTGTAGGTCCGGAAAATGTGAAAGAACAGCTAAAATCCTTGAAAAATGCTTAAGGATAGAGTAATATAATGTACTTGTTCAGAATTAAATACATGGCGGAACAGGTGGTAAGACCGGTATAGAGAAACGGTAAAGAATAAAATAAAAACAGTAAGGTAGATTGGAGGCAGTTATGGCAGGGAAAGCAGTAAAAACAATTGGTGTTTTGACTTCCGGAGGAGATGCTCCCGGAATGAATGCGGCGATTCGTTCCGTGGTAAGAACCGCGATTCACAATGGCTTAAAGGTTAAGGGTGTTATGCGTGGCTACGCAGGACTTTTAGAGGAAGAAATCAAAGAATTGGACAGCCACTCTGTTTCCGATATAGTAAGCCGTGGAGGTACTGTACTGTATACCGCCAGATGTAAGGAGTTTACCACTCCTGAAGGTCAGAAGAGAGGTGCGGAGATTTGTAAGAAGCACGGTATTGACGGCATCGTGGTTATCGGAGGAGACGGTTCCTTCATGGGAGCCGGAAAGTTGTCCGCTTTAGGCATTAACACCATCGGCGTTCCCGGAACCATTGACTTGGATATTGCCTGCACAGATTACACCATCGGCTTTGATACTTCTATCAATACAGCTATGCAGGCTATTGATAAGATTCGAGATACTTCTACCTCCCACGAGCGTTGCTCCATTATCGAGGTAATGGGAAGACACGCAGGCTATATCGCTCTTTGGTGCGGTGTGGCAAATGGTGCAGAAGAAATTCTTTTGCCGGAGAAGTATGATGGAGACGAGCAGGCCATCATTAACCGCATTATCGAGAGCAGAAAAAGAGGAAAGAAGCATTACATCATTATCAATGCGGAGGGAATCGGACATTCTTCCTCCATGGCAATGAGAATTGAGGCGGCAACCGGTATCGAAACCAGAGCTACCATTTTAGGACACATGCAGAGAGGCGGATCTCCAACCTGTAAGGACCGTTATTATGCTTCCATTATGGGCGCTAAGGCGGTGGAACTGCTTTTGGCAGGAAAGTCCAATCGACTTGTGGCTTACAAGAAGGGTGAGTTCGTGGATTACGATATTCAGGAAGCACTGCGCATGAAGAAGGATATCTCTGAAGAGCAGTATCGTATCGCTCAGCTCTTGGTAAGATAAGAGGAAATCTTTAGAATTAGCTTCTGGTAAGATAAGAGGCAGTATTTAGAATAAGAGGGAAGAAGTCGGAAGAAATTTCGGATTCTTTCCCTCTATTTTTTTGATGAGTATCGCCGGCGTAGTGTGCATTGTCTCATTTTATTCTTAATGATTATCCCTCGCGTAGTGTGCACTATCTATTTTTATGCTATGATGGGACAGGCAAAAAATCCGAAAGGAGCAAAACAATGGACGAAAAAGCAATGAATCAGGATGCCTTAAAGAAAGAGGCAGAGAAGGTGCTCTGCGGGGCCAATTCCTATAGAGAACAGTATTTTTTTAATCCCCGCTTTTCTCTTCTGCCGAAAGAGGTACAGGAAAGTCTGCAAAAAATAACCGTTACTTATACGGAGGAAATCGGTGGCGTATTTCTTCTGCAATTCGGAGAAGAAGGAAGGCTGGAGCTTATCAGCATTGCGGAGGAGACGGACTATCTTTATGACCCGATAGGGGCAGAGCTAAAGAAGAAGCAGATTCAAAAGGACTATAAGGAGCTCTTTTCCAAGCTGGAAGAGTATTATGCGGGATTGCAGAATCTGGAGAAGAAGTAAGAGAAGTCGATGCAATGCTTCAAAATATAGAGAAAAAGTAAGAGGAGTCTATGCATTGCATTAGAGTAGAAAGAAGGACAGTATCGAATATTTTGTTGAAAAAGAAAAAATAGAAGAAATCGTGAAAAGTCACGGAATATCTGGCTTTTCTTATGAGGAGGCCTTGAATAAAAGAGAAGAAGAGGGGAGAGAAAACCTCTTTCAGCCGATTTCCTTAAAGGATTGCAATCTTCCGGGAAATATCCTGATGGCGCCCATGGCAGGGGTGACAGATCTTCCCTACCGTATTCTTTGTAAGGAAATGGGCTTAAGTCTTTCTTTTACGGAAATGGTGTCAGCGAAAGCCATTTACTATGGCAATCAAAATACCGATTCTTTGCTGGATCATAATGGAGAGCCGGGGCTTGTATCGGCACAGCTTTTTGGCTCGGATCCTGCTTTGATGGCGGAAATGGCCTGTCGAATCGAAGAGGACTTTGACGGCATTGATGTGAATATGGGCTGTCCCGTGCCTAAGGTGGTACGGAATCAGGAGGGCTCAGCTTTAATGACCAACCTTCCATTAGCGGAACAGGTTTTAAGCACTATGGCAAAAGCCTTGAAGAAACCTCTTACAGTAAAGTTTCGCATCGGCTTTACGGATGATGCTATCAATGTGGTGGAATTTGCGAAAATGGCAGAGGCCTCCGGGGTGGCTTCCGTGACCATTCACGGAAGAACCAGAGAGCAATATTATAGAGGAAAGGCCAACTGGCAATATATTAAGGAAGCCAAGGAAGCAGTGAAGATTCCTGTCTTTGGAAACGGAGACATTTTCCAAGAAGAGGATGCCTTGGCTATGCTCCTTTCCACCGGGATAGACGGTGTTGCGCTGGCTCGAGGAATTCAAGGAAATCCCTTTTTGATACGAGCCTGTGTCAACCTTCTGTCTGAAGGGAAGAAGCTTCCGCCGGTGAGCCTTTCGGAAAGAAAGGAAATGATGCTTCGGCACCTTAGACTGATGGTGGAGATTAAGGGAGAGCATCTGGCTCTTTTGGAAATGAGGAAGCACCTTTCCTGGTATATGGAAGGTCTGGAAAATGCAGCCCGCTGGAGACAGAGGGTGAATACGGAGAACGATTTGGAGAAGGTATTCCAAATGGTTAAGGAACTATAGAATATAAAAAATTTCTGTGGAATTATGTAAATAAGCTTTCCACAGCATAGCTTGCATTCGAGGCACGCTCCCGCTAACTTCGCCTTCGTAGTGGACACTAAGCGAAAAACTTCATTTCATTTGTTTTTCGTAAGTGCCAACGGGCTCAGATTGCCTCTCATTTAAGCTATGCTGTGTAAAGCTTTTATATTTGTCAAAAAGATTGATTTTTTATATTTCTACTTAGTAAATAACCATTGGAATCTGCTTCTCCAAAGCCCTCTGTAAGGAGGGGGAGAAGGGGGCATCCGACACCAGACAGGATAGGGCCTGAAAGTCTGTCAGCTTAAAGAAGCCAACAGCATTTTCCTTGCTGTTATCACAAAGCAGGATGGTTTTTTCCGCATTTTCCATCATGCTTTTTTTGACTAAGCCCTGGGAATCATCTCCTTCGAAGATGCCCTTTTCCTGAATCGCTTTG
>NZ_DBHIGR010000165.1:0-4909 GCF_057249185.1 Oribacterium sp. | reverse complement strand
GATGTTCGGGATTTGATGGACAAGGAAGAAAATATCCTCTACCCCACCTCCTTGGAAATGATTAGTGATGAGGAATTCCGCTATATGGCTGAAGGAGATCAGGAAATCGGATTTGCCTATATTACTGTGGACAAGGACAAAACAGACATTCCAAAGTCCTCTACCTCTTCTGCAGCATCCTCTCCCCTCTCCGGTCTTTCCTCCGCTCCGGGCTTTGCGGAAGAGCTGGCCGGTCTTTTAGGAAAGTACGGCTTTAACAATAAGGAGGAGAAGCTGAATGTTACTACCGGCCAGCTTACTCTGGAACAGATTAATTTAATCTATCAGCACATGCCGGTAGACCTTTCCTATGTGGATGAAAATGAACTGGTATGTTTCTACACCGACACCAAACATAGAGTTTTTCCCAGAAGTAAAAATGTCATCGGAAGAGATGTGAAAAACTGTCACCCCAAGGCTTCTGTACATATTGTTGAGGAAATCATCAAGAAATTCCGTTCCGGAGAGCAGGATAAGGCGGAGTTTTGGATTAATAAGCCGGACCTCTTTATTTACATCGTTTACTTTGCGGTTCGAGATGAAAACGGAAAGTTCCGGGGGGTGCTGGAAATGATGCAGGACTGCACCCATATCCGTTCCTTACAAGGTTCTCAAACTCTTCTCACCTGGGAACAACAGGAAAAGGGAGAAGGCGCAAGGACTGCGGAAGGCGAAGGCAATGGACAAAGTGCAGGGACTTTAAAAGCTGAAGGCAATAGAGAAAATATAAGGGCTTCGGAAGCTGAAGGCAATAAAGAAAACGCAGGAACTTTAGAAGACAAAGGACATAGAGAAAGTACAGGGACTTTGGAAGCCGGAAAGCTAACGGAAATCACCGAAGACACCATGCTAAAGGATATTTTGGAAGCGGATCCCAACGTAAAGACTCTTCTCTTTCGCTTAAGTGACCGCTTTAAGGCTTTAAATACCCCTCTTGCCCGCATTATGATGCCTAAAGCCACGGTAAAGATTATGAGTGAACGGGCAGAGGTGGATTTGGATACCCTGCTTCGAGAGCTTAGGGAGTATTTTAAACTATGAGCTTTCAAGGTTTACTCTTAGGCTTGGTTTGCTTTCTCTGTATAGGAGCTTTTCATCCCATTGTGGTTTATGCGGAGTATTACTTTAGTAAGAAAATAGCCTGGCTATTCTTCCTCATAGGTTTATCCGCTTGTATAGCCAGCCTTTTTCTTTCCTCTCTATTCCTCTCAGGAAGCCTGGCCATCTTCGGCATCTCCTGCTTTTGGAGCATCCATGAATTATACGAGCAGGAAAAAAGAGTGGAAAAAGGCTGGTTCCCGAAAAATCCAAAGAGAAAATTTTAGGATTATAAAGAGACTTTAATCAGTTTTATAAATAGCCTTTATGCAGTATAGGTCTAAAACGGGGCACGCTCTCGCTAACCTCGCCATGCTGAGCAGTGGTTTAGGTTAACCACTGCTCACTTTGCTTCGCAAAGCAACGTCCTTCGGAAGTTGGCTTTGTCCAGGCTAGGCTTTTCTGAAGAAAAGTCTAGCCTTAGGGGTTCTAAGCTTTTAAAAGACAAAAGCCAAGAACCCACGGGCTCAGATTACCCCTTTTTCAGACCTATACTGCATAACAGGCTAGCCAACATCCCCGATTATTAAAGCTTCTTTATAATCCTTCAACGAGATATTGCACACTACGCGTGCGATACTCGTTAAGAATTTTAAAGGAGTACCGTACGTTATACGTACGGTACTCCTTTAAAATTCTGGTACTTCTTCTTAATCCTGGTAGTTTACAATCTTGGCAAACTCCTCTTTAAGGGATGCGCCGCCGATTAATCCGCCATCAATGTTTGGCTTAGACAGAAGCTCCTTGCAGTTTCCGGCATTCATAGATCCGCCATACTGAATACGAATTTTCTCTCCAACCGCCTGGGAATAGATTTCGCAAATTACCTTACGGATGTATGCACAAACCTCTTCCGCCTGCTCTGCCGTTGCAGTCTTTCCGGTTCCGATGGCCCAGATTGGCTCATAAGCGATAACGCACTTTCCGGCATCCTCAGCGGAAATTCCCTGGAAAGCCGCCTTAATCTGCATGGAAATCCACTCAAAGTAAATGCCCATCTCTCTCTGCTCTAAGCTTTCTCCACAGCAAATGATAGGGGTAAGCCCCTTTTCCAAAGCCTTCTTAGCCTTCTTGTTGATATCCTCATCTGTCTCATGGAAATATCCTCTACGCTCGGAGTGTCCCATGATAACGTACTTTACCCCTGCATCTACCAACATATTGGCGGAAATTTCTCCGGTGTAGGCACCGGACTCTTCAAAATACAGGTTCTCAGCGCCTACGGAAATCTTGGAGCCCTGAAGCTTCTCCACTACAGGTACAATGTCGATAGCCGGTACACAGAAAACCACGTCCACCGCATCCGTATTCACCAAGGGAAGCAGTTTATCGCATAAAGCCTTGGCCTCTGTTACGGTCATATTCATCTTCCAGTTTCCTGCAATAATTTTCTTTCTCATCTTCTCACCTATTTCCTACAATTTCTATCTATCTTATGCATAATACTCTATATACTGATTTCTGTATTTACTGACTACTGTCCTTAACGACATCTGTATATACTGACTTCTATGCATACGGATTTATCTGATTACTTATAGAACTTCTTACTTATTATTTGCAGCTGCAACGCCGGGAAGCTCTTTTCCCTCCAGGAACTCTAAGGAAGCTCCGCCGCCGGTGGAAATATGGGTCATCTTATCTCCGAAGCCCAGGATATTTACCGCTGCGGCACTGTCTCCACCACCGATAATGGTAGTAGCCTCTGTCTCTGCCAAAGCCTTTGCTACTGCAATGGTTCCCTTAGCCAATACAGGGTTCTCAAAAACACCCATAGGTCCGTTCCATACCACAGTCTTTGCAGACTTCACCGCATTGGCAAAAAGCTCTGCAGACTTCGGTCCGATATCCAAGCCCAGCATATCTGCAGGAATCTCGGAAATATCCACAGTCTTTACTGCTAAGTTGGCATCATCAATAGGATCCGGGAAAGATGCCGCACAAACCGCATCTACCGGAAGCAGAATCTCACAGCCTAATTTCTTGCCCTTTTCAAGCATTTCTTTACAGTAGGAAAGCTTCTCGTCATCCACTAAGGACTTTCCGATTTCATAGCCCATAGCCTTTACGAAGGTAAATGCCATACCTCCACCAATAATCAGAGTATTGCACTTCTCTAAAAGGTTGGAGATTACATTTAACTTATCGGACACCTTGGCACCGCCAAGAATGGCAACGAAGGGACGAACAGGATTTTCTACAGCCTGTCCCAGGAACTGAATTTCCTTCTGCATTAAGTAACCTACTACAGCAGGTCCGGAAATAAACTGGGTAACTCCCACATTGGAGCAGTGTGCTCTGTGTGCGGTTCCGAAGGCATCATTTACGAAAACATCCGCTAAAGAAGCCAATTCCTTGGAGAAAGCCTCTCCGTTCTTGGTCTCCTCTGCACGATAACGGGTATTCTCCAGAAGAACTACATCTCCGTCCTTCATCTTTTCTACAGCAGCTCTAGCATTTTCTCCTACTACCGTATCATCCTTGGCAAAAACAACCGGCTGTCCCAAAAGCTCGGAAAGACGCTTTGCCACAGGAGCTAAAGAAAGCTCAGGCTTAGGCTCTCCCTTTGGCTTTCCAAGGTGAGAACATAAAATTACCTTTCCGCCATCTGCAATCAGCTTCTTAATGGTAGGAAGCGCTGCAACAAGACGGTTCTCATCGGTAATCTTTCCCTCTTTTAAAGGTACGTTAAAATCACAACGGCATAAAACTCTCTTGCCTTTTACGGAAATGTCATCTACGGTTTTCTTATTTAACTCTGCCATACTTCTCTCCTTCTCTACTTCGGAAAAAGCCACCGGATCCTCTCCGGCGGCTTTCCGCAAAAAACTATGCCTATAAAATTACTTTACAAACTTCTCGAAGTACTTAATGGTACGAACCATCTGAGAAGTATAGGAGTTCTCGTTGTCATACCAAGATACAACCTGAACCTCATAAAGGTCATCGCCAACCTTGGATACCATAGTCTGAGTAGCATCGAAAAGAGATCCATAGGTCATTCCGATGATATCGCTGGAAACCAACTCTTCCTCTGTGTAGCCAAAGGTCTCAGGATCGGAAGCCTTCTTCATAGCAGCATTGATAGCTTCCTTGGTAACTTCCTGAGAAGACTTAACAACTGCGAAAAGGAGGGTTGTGGAACCTGTTGGAACAGGAACTCTCTGTGCAGAACCGATTAACTTACCGTTTAACTCAGGGATAACCAAACCGATAGCCTTAGCAGCACCGGTAGAGTTTGGAACGATGTTGATAGCTCCTGCGCGAGCTCTTCTTAAATCTCCCTTTCTCTGTGGTCCGTCAAGGATCATCTGGTCTCCGGTGTAAGCATGGATAGTTGCCATGATACCGGACTGAATTGGAGCGAAATCATTTAAAGCCTTAGCCATCGGTGCAAGACAGTTGGTGGTGCAGGATGCTGCGGAAATGATGTTGTCCTCAGCCTTAATGGTCTCATGGTTAACATTGTATACGATAGTAGGAAGATCATTTCCTGCAGGTGCAGAAATAACTACCTTCTTAGCACCGGCCTGGATATGAGCATTTGCCTTATCCTTGGAGGTGTAGAAACCGGTACACTCAAGAACTACGTCTACGGAAAGCTGTCCCCAAGGTAACTTGGAAGCGTCAGCCTCCTTATAAATCTTAATCTTCTTTCCCTTAACCTCGATGTAGTCCTCGCCGGCCACAACGCTATCGCAATACTTATATCTTCCCTGAGAAGAATCATATTTCAAAAGGTGAGCAAGCATCTTAGGATCTGTCAAATCGT
>NZ_DBHIGR010000164.1:0-4909 GCF_057249185.1 Oribacterium sp. | reverse complement strand
GCCCGCCACAGTTCTTCCGGGCTTCTCCCTCAGCCCCGACCGAATTCCCTCCCCCCATTGACCGACCGGAAAAATGGTCTTATTATCAAGATGTTTATCTCGTTGGCTGATCTATTGGAGGATAAAAAATGAAATTTAAAGATATGCCCTATGAGCGCATTTCCGTGGAAAGCATTAAAGAGGAAATGAAGGCGCTGATTCAAAAGCTGAAGAAAGCCAAGGATTTCGAAGAGGCGGAGACTCTTTTCTTAGAAAATGAAAAGCTGCAAGGCCATGTATTTACCATGTGCAACCTTGCCCTGGTTCGCCACTCCATTAATACGGAAGATAAATTCTACGATGAGGAACAAAACTATTGGAACAATGCCTATCCTCAGATTCAGGAATTTAATCAGGAATGGACTAAGGCCCTTTTGGATTCTCCCTTTAAAGATAATTTTGCCAAAAAATATGGGAACATCATGTTCCTGAACGCAGAAATCGACTTAAAGACATTTTCCCCGGAAATCATCCCCATGATGCAGGAGGAAAATGAGCTGACCACCGCCTATGAAAAGCTTCTGGCCGGTGCGCAGATTCCCTTTGAAGGAAAAATCTACACCATTTCCCAGATGTCTCCCTTTAAAAATGACAAGGATGATGCCAGAAGACTGGCCGCTTGGAAGGCGGAGGGACAATGGTATAAGGACAATCAGGGAGAGCTGGACCGTTTGTATGACAAGCTTGTGCATCTTCGGGATCAAATGGGGAAGAAGCTGGGCTATACCGACTTTACCGAGCTTGGCTACTACCGGATGAGAAGAAACTGCTACGACAAGCAGGATGTGCAAAAGTTCCGAGAGGCCGTGCAGAAATATGTGGTACCCGTTGCCGAAAAGATTTACAAAAGACAGGCTGAACGACTGGGCAAATCCTATCCCCTAAGCTATGCGGATGCGGCCATTGAATTCCGCTCCGGAAATCCGAAGCCGAAGGGAAATCCGGACGAGATTGTTGCCTCCGGAAAGAAGTTCTATGACTGGCTTTCTCCGGAAACGGCAGAATTTTTCAATCACATGATTGATGATGAGTTAATGGATCTGCTCTCCACCAAGGGCAAGCAAGGTGGAGGATATTGCACCTCCTTCCAGGACTACAAGACTCCCTTCATCTTTGCCAACTTTAACGGCACCCAGCACGATATTGAGGTGATTACCCATGAGGCAGGTCATGCCTTTGCCGCTTATCTAAACCGAAATCGGGTGCCCTATGAGTGCATTTGGCCAAGCCTTGAGGCCTGCGAAGTCCACTCCATGTCCATGGAATTCTTTGCAGAGGCATTTTCCGAAGAGTTCTTCGGGGAGGATGCCGGAAAATACAATTACTCCCACTTAGCAGGAGCCTTATGCTTTATTCCTTATGGCACCATGGTGGATCATTTTCAGCATATCGTGTATGAAAATCCGAATCTCAGCCCTGCAGAGCGACATGCCAAATGGAAGGAGCTGGTACAGATTTATCAGCCCTGGTTAAAGCTGGATGGAGAAATTCCTTTCTATAGTGAGGGAGAGGGCTGGCAGAGACAGCACCATATCTACTCTTCTCCCTTCTACTACATTGACTACTGCCTGGCACAAACCGTGGCACTCCAGTTCTGGAACCTGATTCAGAAGGATCAAAAGGAGGCTTGGCAGCACTACATGGCGTACACCAAGCAGGGCGGTTCCGTGGTTTTCACAAAGCTCCTAAAGAATGCCGGTCTGGAAAGTCCCTTCCAGGAGAGCTGCCTTCGAGGAATCTGCGATACCGCGGCGAAATACCTTGCGGACTATGATTTAAACGGGATTCAATAAAGGAACATGTTCAGGCGGATTTAGGAAGAGTAAAAAGTCCGGTATAAAAAAGCGCGCTCGATTCAAGTTATTGAAGAAGAGAGAAGCATATTACTTTTAGTAAAGAATGGCCGGTGCAACTTTTAGAAACTGGCTAGGCTTATTTTATGAGAATTGGAGGATGCTTAGCTGATGAAACAGAATAATAAAGCACTGGAAGAGCTGATTGAGGAAATCAAAGCTCTTCCGGAAAATCAAAGCTATACAGAACGGGACGTCCCTCCCATTTTCCAATTCCATGAAGAATCCAAGATTCTTCTGGTGGGGCAGGCTCCCGGCAGGAAGGTGGAGGAATCCGGCATTCCCTTCCATGACCTTTCAGGGAAGCGTCTTATGGAGTGGATGGGCATTTCCGAGGAAATCTTTTATGGAAAATCCATCTCCATTATCCCTATGGACTTTTACTATCCGGGAAAAGGAAAGGGTGGGGACTTGCCTCCCCGCCCCTTTATGCGAAAATACCATGACGCGGTAGCCGCTCTCCTCCCTAAGGTAAAGCTTCGCATTTTGATTGGAAAATACGCCATTTCCCACTATGATTCGAAGGGGGCAAAGCTCCCCTTAAGGGACTTGCTGTATCCTTACGGAGAAGCATGGGAGAAAGACCATGGGACAAGTTCTCTTTTGTCAGGACAGACTTCTTCGGAAATCTTGAATTTTCCCTTGGTGCATCCCAGCCCCCTAAACTATGGATGGATTAAGAAAAATCCCTGGTTTATGGAGAGGAATGTGCCACTATTGCAGGAAATGGTAAAGGAATTGCTGTAAAAGAATTGTTGTAAGCGAGTTGTTATAAGAAAATTACTATAAGAGAATTACCGCAAAACACCAAACGAAAACATCCACTTTACTTTATAGGAAGGAGGATAAACGATGCCCGAAAAGCATACCGATTTGAAGGACAAGCTACAGCATTTATATCAGCAGTACAGAGAGACACTATCTCCGGAAAATATGATTTTGTTTGATGAAATCGATTTTGAAAATGCCGAGGAGTTCAAGTTCTATATGACCCTATCTGAATTATTTCTTCAGGAACAACAGGAAGAGCTACTAAAAAGGAAAGAGCAGGCCAATGGAAAACAATAAGAGATATACAATCTTTGCAGGCGTAAACGGAGCCGGAAAATCCACATTATACAGCTTGCTAAAACAGGCAGAGCTTGGAGAACGGATCAATGCCGACGAAATCTTGTTTAGCAATGGCTGGGACTGGCGAGATGAAAAAGCGCAGTTTAAATCCATGCGCATTGCCTTAGAAAAAATCAATCGCTGTATTCAATCCGGTACTTCCTTCAATCAGGAAACCACCCTCTCCGGTATTTCCATTGTGAAGACCATCCAAGCTGCAAAGGAACAAGGATTTTTCGTAAAAATGTGTTACATCGGTTTAGAAAGTCCTGAACTGGCTATTGAACGGGTGGCAAAAAGAGTAACGGAAGGCGGCCACGGCATCAAAGAGGAAGACATCAGAAGGCGCTATGAAGCCTCCCTGAAAATGCTAAAAGAAGTTGCACCCTTATGCGACTCTGTAGCTTTTTTTGATAATACCGTCAAGTACAAAAAAGTGGCCAATCTAAATAACAAGCATTTACAAGTGAAAGAACATGATATTCCATGGTTCAATCGGGCGATGGAATGGATATCTGAAGCATAACGAGATACCGTATACTTTGCCAGCAATATCTCGTTAAAATTCAAAAAATGGGAATTATAGAAGTTATGCTCTATAATTTCCATTTTCGCTATAGGGAAAGAGCATATAGAAAGGAAAAATTATGTTTCAAAGCCTGATGGATATTCGGAAAGATACGCCGCAAGAAATTTTAAACTCATTAGTTGAAATAGCAAACAAGGCTTTTGATAATAGAGCCGGAAAAGTGGAAAATACAAGCAAAATGCCTTATCGCCTTATTTATAGAGGAGAAGATAATCTTTTCAGCTGCTTACAACTGGGAATGCTTGCATTGGAAAAACAGTCCGATTTTTTAGACTATGTGATTTCTTGGAAATGGATTGATGAAGAAAACCCAAGTGAAAACGAGGATATATTGAAGGAAATCCGTACACCGATAAATTAACCCTTTAAGGACATTGTTTTAAAAGGAGGCTGCATGACAAAAGAAGAAATTTGGGAAATGACCCTTCCAAGATACTTGCGAAATGATATAGAAGCATACATAAAAGGAGTAGAAGAAAATTCAAGTCTCCTGGATTGTCTTTGGGGAGAAGTCTACGGATCTATAAATTCTGCCCTATACAGTTATGTAATATCTGATGAACAGGCAAGATTTTTACGAAAAAAATACTTAGGCATCAATTTGGAGGACGACGAGCATGTCGATTGATTTTACAGATTGTCCGGTAAATAAACTACTTTGGTATGGAGGAGCTAATGGGAAGAAAATAGGCATTCAATATGATAATGAAAGCTATATGCTGAAGCTCCCTTCCTTTGTTAGAAGCAGCTTGAAGCAGGATAATGATAATAGTTCTATCAATGAATATCTTTCTTGCCATATCTATGAAAGCTTAGGGATAGATACCCAGAAAACCATTCTTGGAACATATAAAGATAAGCTTGCCGTAGCCTGCAAAGATTTTACCGATGATGGCTCTGAATTAAAGGATTTTGCTTCCCTCAAAAATTCTATTCTCAGTAATACAGAGAGTGGATACAATACTGAATTAGATGGTATTTTAGAAACTATACAAACACAAGAAGTCATATCCGGTAAACTGCTTGAAGAACGTTTTTGGGATATGTTCATTGTGGATGCTTTCATTGGAAATGTTGACAGGCATAATGGGAATTGGGGATTTCTTATCAACAAGTCGAAAGGGATCATACACTTAGCTCCCGTGTATGACTGTGGCTCTTCCTTATATCCTAATCTCACTGAAGCCGGCATGAAAAATATCCTTTCCTCGGAAAGGGAAATGAACGATAGAATTTATATTTTTCCAAGTTCAGCAATTCAGTATAAGGATAGAAAGATTAATTATTTTGAATTTCTAAATACTACTGATAATATTGC
>NZ_DBHIGR010000163.1:4331-4943 GCF_057249185.1 Oribacterium sp. | reverse complement strand
CAGAATGGCAGCTTGTAATCTAGAATCAAGCTGAAACTTGACGAAGGAGAGATAAATTTTTTAGAATGATTGGGAAGTAAAAAGAAATGGATATGTTCAAAATAGAAGTATCACTAAGAGAAGTGTTTTTCGGAGAGGAATTTTTGAGGATTATTTTATGAATATTCAAATTTTTGGAACAAAGAAGAGCCAGGATACAAAGAAGGCGGAACGATATTTTAAGGAAAGAGGGATTAAATTTCAGGCTGTAGATTTGAAAGAAAAGGGAATCAGCAAGGGAGAATTACAATCTGTTCTTTCTACTGTGGGCGATTTGGAAGAGATGCTGGATGAAAAAACGAAGGATCAGGAAGCTTATCAACTGATTCGTTATCTTGCGAAGGAAGATAAATTTGCGAAAGTCTTAGAACATCCTATGGTATTAAAGCAGCCCATCGTGAGAAATGGAAAGAAGGCTACGGTAGGGTATTGTCCGGATATTTGGAAGACTTGGGAATAGGAGATTTGAGAATAGAAGTTTTGAGAAAAGGAGACCTGGGAGTAGGAGATTTTGTAAGACCTGGGGCAGAGAAGTTCATTATAAGACTTGAGGGCGGGAAATATGTTTTCTTG
>NZ_DBHIGR010000163.1:750-4321 GCF_057249185.1 Oribacterium sp. | reverse complement strand
AGAATTCCCTCTACAATAGAGAGGGATTTTTATTTTTAACAAGTATCGTATGGGGAGTGTGCGATATTTTGCCATGTGGTAAGGAAAAGGAGGAAAGAATGAGCGAATTAAAGACACCGTTTCGTTATGATTATGTGGGAAGCTTTCTACGGCCTGAGAAATTAAAGGAGGCAAGAAAGGCCTTTGATGAGGGGAAGATTGATTACTCGGCATTGAAAAAGGTAGAGGACGAATGTATTACGGCGTTGGTAGCCAAGCTGAAAGCATTGGATTATCGTGTAATTACGGACGGAGAGTTCCGCAGAGCCACCTGGCATTTGGATTTCATGTGGGGATTTTCCGGTGCGGGCCATGAGGAGACAAAAACCGGATTACCCTTCCACGGAGAGGATGCCATGATTGATGATACCTATCTGGTAGGAAAGCTAGCCTTGGAGAAGGAGCATCCTTTTGTGGAGCATTTCCGTTTCTTAAAGCAGTTTGAAGACAGCGTTACTGTGGCCAAGCAAACCATTCCTGCTCCTGCACAATTTTATGCGCAATTCATTTTCCCGTTAAACCGTGCAAGCACCGCGAAGTTTTATAAGACTGAGGAAGAACTGGCAGATGATATCGTAGCGGGTTATGAGAAGTTTATTGACGATTTATATAAGGCAGGTTGTCGTAATCTTCAGCTGGATGATTGTACCTGGGGAATGTTTGCGGACCCCAGAGGTCATCTTTTCTTGGGAATCGAGAAAGAAGAGCTGAACAAGTTACAGGTAATCAGTAAGGACATTAATAACAGGGTCATTGATTATGCGCCGAAGGATATGATTGTAAATACCCACATTTGCCGTGGAAACTTTCACTCTACCTATGCTTGTGAGGGAGCCTATGATGCTGTGGCGGATGTACTTTTCGGAGAGGAAAATCCAAGTGCTTATTTCTTGGAGTTTGATGATGAGCGCTCCGGCGGTTTTGAGTCCCTGGCTAAGGTAAATGGAGAGAAGAAGGTTGTTTTAGGCTTAATTACCACGAAGTCTCCTGTATTAGAGAAGAAAGAAGATGTCATTGCCAGAATTCATGAGGCGGCAAAATATCTTCCCCTAGATAGACTGTATTTAAGTCCTCAGTGCGGATTTGCTTCCTGTGAAATCGGAAATAAGCTTACAGAAGAAGAGCAGTGGGCGAAGATGGAGCTGGTAAAGGAAATCGCTAAGGAAGTTTGGAAGGACGCATAGAAAAGATAGAAAAGGATGATTTCATAGAAGGTCATACACAAAGACAAATCAAGAGCTATGGGGCTAAGTCTATCAGGAAGATAAACATAGCCTGTAAAGAAAAGCGTCAGAGCCGGTCCTAAAAGCTTCTGGCGCTTTTTTCTATTTTTTTATTGCCAGAATACAAGTTTTTCGATATACTGTTTGTAAATATTGCAAACAATATAATTGAATAAAATCAATAAAAGAAGTAGAAAAATTTGCTTAAAGAGTAGTGTAAGGAGTAAACGAGGGAATATCTATGAATAGTGTAGTGCTTTGGGGAATTTTGATTCCCTTTATTGGAACAAGCCTGGGAGCGGCCTGCGTTTTCATTATGAAACGGGATTTTCATCCCAATGTGCAGAAGGGGCTAACCGGATTTGCGGCAGGCGTTATGGTAGCGGCTTCCATTTGGAGCTTGTTGATTCCTGCTATGGAAGATAGTGCTCATTTAGGAAAGCTGGCCTTTCTTCCCGCCTTCGTGGGATTTTGGTTGGGAACCTTGTTTTTATTGGCATTGGATAAGATTATCCCCCATTTGCATCAGAATGCAGATAAGGCCGAAGGAATGCCCAGTTCTTTTCAAAGGACTACGATGATGCTCCTTGCGGTAACCCTTCATAATATTCCGGAAGGAATGGCGGTGGGGGTAGTATTTGCAGGACTCTTAACCGGAGAGGTGAAAATCACTGCCGGAGCTGCCCTGGCCTTATCCCTGGGGATTGCCTTACAAAATTTCCCGGAGGGAGCCATCATTTCCCTGCCGCTTCATAGTAAGGGGCAAAGCAAGGGGAAAGCCTTCTTTAACGGTGTATTATCCGGAGCGGTGGAGCCCTTAGGGGCTTTACTGATGATTTTCTTTGCACCGATCTTTGCTCCTTATATGCCAATCTTCCTATCTTTTGCGGCGGGAGCTATGCTCTATGTAGTAGTGGAAGAGTTGATTCCGGAAATGTCGGAGGGGAAGCACAGTAATGTGGGTGTTTTACTTTTTGCCCTGGGCTTTACTGTCATGATGGCTTTGGATGTGGCTTTGTCCTAATTCTTGTGGGTATGATGGCATTGAATGTGGCTTTGTCCTAGTTCTTGTGGGCATGATGGCATTGGGATGTGGCTTTGTCCTAGTTCTTACTATAACGATAAAACTTAAGCCGGCATTGTCATGGGATTTTGTACGGAGAAATTGACAGAGGATTTTCCGGGAAAATAAGAGGAAGTATGCAGTATCAAAATATTATTGAGGGAAAGTTTTTGGACCGTCCAAATCGTTTTATTGCCCATGTGGAGATAGAGGGTAAGGTAGAAACGGTGCATGTGAAAAATACCGGGCGCTGTAAGGAACTCTTGCTACCGGGGGTTAAAGTATATTTGGAGAAAAGCGGAAATCCCAATCGTAAGACTGCCTTTGATTTGGTGGCGGTGGAGAAGGCAGGGTTGGGGTTGGTAAACATCGACAGTCAGGCTCCGAATCAGGTGGTTTTGGAGTGGCTCAGAGGCTTTGCCTTCGAAAAGCTAAAGCCGGAGTATGTTTTTCGGGATTCCAGAGTGGATTTTTATATGGAACGAGATATGGCTCTTCCGGAAGCCTTTTGGGAATATGGGAAAAGGGAAGAAAGAATTGGAAAGGAGCAGCGGGCTGAGAATATAGGAATGCAGAGTCAGGAGCTTCTCAATGTATCAGGGAATATCCGTAAATATCTCTTAGAAGTAAAGGGATGTACCTTGGAAAGGGACGGCATCGGTTATTTCCCGGATGCCCCGACGGAACGTGGAGTAAAGCATTTAAGGGAACTTACGAAGGCTATACAGGAGGGCTATATCGCTATTTTGGCTTTTGTGATTGCCATGCCCAAGGTTTCTATGGTATATCCGAATGTGGAAACCCATAAGGTCTTTGGAGACGCATTGGAAGAAGCCCGGCAGGCCGGGGTAAAGATTCTGTATTTACCCTGTACCGTGACAAAGGAAGGTATGTGGATTTCTTCATAGCTTTTGACTTGTTTTAAAAGGATGATTTTTTAATTCGAGAATAGTTAGCTTGGTTTTTAGAGGAAAGGTATTTTATGAAAATTATAATTTCTCCTGCGAAAAAAATGAAAACATCTGAATTGGATATCCCTCACCAAGGCTATCCTCTTTTTGTGGAATCAGGAGCAGAGGAAAATAGTACATTTTTGAAAGGCGGATTGAATCTGTCGGGAAAGACGGAACGCCTTTTACAATATTTAAAATCTCTTTCTTTTTTAGAGTTAAAAGAGCTTTGGGCCTGTAATGAGGATTTGGCCAGGGAAAATAGTGAACGGATAGATAAAATGGACTTGAAAAGG
>NZ_DBHIGR010000163.1:0-740 GCF_057249185.1 Oribacterium sp. | reverse complement strand
ATTGCAGTCCGGCGATTTTGTCCTATGAGGGAATTCAGTATCAGTATATGGCGCCCTCCGTTATGGAAGCCTCTCAACTGGCGTATTTACAGAGTCATCTTCGGATTCTTTCCGGCTTTTATGGCGTGGTAAAGCCCCTTGATGGGGTGGTTCCCTATCGTTTAGAAATGCAGGCAAAGGCGAAGATTGGTACTTCTAAAAATCTGTATGACTTTTGGGGTGAGGATATCTGGACAGTATTGCTTTTGGAAGAGATAGAAGAGCGTTTGCAAAAAGAGGGAGAAAAGTCGTTGGAAAATGAAAATCCTATGCTAATCCTCAATCTCGCCTCCAAAGAATATGCCAAATGTATAGAGAAATATCTTCCCAAGGATAGAATCCTGAGGAAAAAAATCATGTGGAAAGATGAGCCGAAAGAATTATCATTTCCCATTCACTACATTAGCTGCGGTTTTTATGAGAAGTCAGGAGAAAAGCTTGTGCAAAAGGGCGTCTATGCCAAGATGGCAAGAGGAGAAATGGTGCGCTTTTTGGCAGAAAATAAGATAGAAAACGCAGAAGAAATCAAGGGCTTTAAGGGGCTGGATTTTAACTTTGAGGATAAACTTTCCACGGAAGATCAATATATTTTCCTTCGAAAATAAAGAAATAGAAATTGACAGAAATAGAAAAGCAAAAGAGTTTTCGTCGTATTAAGCTCTTTTCCTTCCGAAAGGAATGGGAAGGGCTTTATTGTTGTG
>NZ_DBHIGR010000162.1:0-4966 GCF_057249185.1 Oribacterium sp. | reverse complement strand
ATCTTCAGGTCAGTGCCGTGAAGGGCTTAAATGAAGAAGAGAAGGATGAGAAAGGTAAACTCATTCGTCAGGAGCGTTACTCCGGCTCTATGCAAAGAAGCTTTTATGTTGGTGACAGCATTAAGCAGGAAGAGGTAAAAGCAAAGTTTGAACAGGGCGTTCTGAAGCTTTCCTTCCCTAAAGAAGGGGAGAAGAAACTTCCGGAGAAGCAGCCGATTATGATTGAAGGTTAAAGTTATTTGGAAAGCGATTCTGTTAAAATAAAAGTGTAGCCGAGAATATTCGGAAATTGGCTTTAAAATGCATTAAAAAGTAAAGGAGCTACAAAGTAGTATGTTAACTATTTTGTAGCTCCTTTTTTGTCTTTCTTTGTTATTAGTTGTCACTCTTTAATTGGAATTTAGACACCAAATCCTGTAAAACATTGGCCTGCCCGGACAGCTCCTCGGAGGCTGCGGCAGACTGCTCCGCTGTTGCGGTATTGCTTTGTACCACGGAGGAAATCTGATCCAGTCCGGAGCTCAACTGTACAATGCCCCGAGCTTCATCCTCGGAAGCATCGGATATCTTGGAAATAATATTTGTAATTCCTTCAGCTTTGCTCTTTACCAAATCCATGGATTCCGCCGTTTCCTGTGTGATTTTTGCTCCGCGAGACACGGCGTCAATGGTTTCTTCAATCAAGTCACTGGTATTTTGAGCGGCCTTTGCGGACTTCTGTGCCAGATTTCCGACTTCATCAGCCACTACGGCAAAGCCCTTTCCGGCAGCTCCTGCCCTTGCCGCTTCAATCGCAGCATTTAAGGAAAGGATATTGGTTTGGAAAGCAATATCGTCAATGGTTTTGATAATCTTTCCGATTTCATTGGACTTTTCCGTAATTTCCTTCATAGCCAGAGACATTTCTTCCATTTTTTGGTTACTGAGCTCTACAGCTTCCACGGAAGAAAGACTGAGTTTGTTGGCTTCCAGGGATTGTTCTGCGGTACTCTTAATCTTATCGGAAATCTCACTCATGGTAGCACTTAACTCTTCTATGGAAGAAGCTTGTTCTGTAGAGCCCTGAGATAGAGACTGTGCTCCGTTGGATACCTGTTCTGCTCCGCTGTTTACTTCGGATGCGGAACGTTTAATCTCCTCCATGGTGTCGGATAAGTCTGTAGTAATATCCCGGAGGGAAAGCAGTAATGGTCTGTAGTCTCCTTTGTAAAGGCTTTCGTCAGAAAGGTCGACACGGAAATTTCCGTGGGAAACAGAGGAGAGCTTTTCGTTTAAATCCTGCATAATGCTCTTAATCTGTTGCATGACCTTAGCAAAGGCGTGGGCAATGGTGCCGATTTCATCCTGTTTTTGATATTGAATTTCTACATTTAAGTTTCCGTCTGCCACCTGATTTCCGACCTTGGCCATCATTTGCAAAGGCTTCAAGGAGGAACGAATTAAAAGATTGGTAATCAGCGTCAGTAATACTACACCGCAAAGCACGATAATGGTGGATACGGTAATCAAGCGCTTGGTCACTCTCAAGTATTCGTTACTGGAAATGCTCATAAGACTCCAAAGCGTTGTGCCGTCCAGCTGTGTGGGAGCAAAATACAGACGTCTGCTCTGTCCGCTCTTATTCTGTAAAACCACATGGAAGGGTTTGTCTTCCTGCATTTTGCTGAGTAGCTCCGGTACATCCTTTTCGTCCAGTGCGTCATTTAGGTTTTTTTCTCTTAAATCTTCTCGAGAGCTGTAGAGGAAGTTTCCTTGGTCATCCATTACAGAGGTAAAGAGGCTTGGGAAACGGCTATCTTCCCGTGCCAAGATATCAAAGGCGGAAAGATTAATTTCAATGGTGACAACACCCTTAAATTCTCCGTTTACAATAATGGGAGTACAAACGGTAATTAAGGAATACTCCGGATATTCATCATCATGGTAAAGGGATGTGATGGTGGTCTTCTGGGTTTCCTTTGCGGTTTTGTAATAGCCCTTATTTTGATAATAGGAATAGGGATAATTGATGATATCTCTGGTTTCTGCGCTCTTTACGGTAAGGTAGGGCGCATAATCCGTTACGCCGGGAATCAAGACACCGGGCTCAAAGAAATACCCTACACCTGTAACATAGGGATTACTTTTTAAGGTGGAGTACATAGCGTTCATCATAACGACTTCCGCATTGTACCGGCTGGCGGGAATTTCCTGATTTAAAATACGAGAGCGAAAGGTCGTATTTTGCATGGGAGTAATTTCCTGCACTTCTCTGTTGCCGTCGTTAAAATTATTGATTCTCCAGGGATTGGCGGGAGCGCCTCCTACAGCATCATTTTGATCCCAAACAAAACTGATGGATTCCATCATACTATCGGCTAATGTTTGCACCTGAGTAAAAACTCTTCCGGTTTTCTCATTGGTGATATCCAGCAAATCTTCCATGTTTTTGTTTAAGTTGGCTTTTACGGATTTACTTCCCATGGTTACTATGGGAACGCTTAAGCTACAAAGAATCAAAAGCCCTACAATGCCTAAAAGCATCGATAATCGGGAGCCCAGACTTCTGCTTTTTTCCGTCTTCTTTTGTTGTCCTGTTTTCTTCATTTTACATACCGGTCCTTCCTTGAATAGATATATGATAAAAGTCACACAAAATTTGGTGGCATTTTCCACGATTAGGGTTTTTATGGATAAAATATTTTCAGCTTGAATGGAGATTCATTGGGTAATCTCGCTCTCCATCGGTACGAGCTTATTAAGTCTTTTCGGTTCATTCGACAGAATTTCCTTTTTTTATAAATCAAAATAGAAAAGATTGTGCTATACTGTTTTCATCTTTAGAAAACGGCAAGAGAAGGATTGCTGGTATGGGGCAGAGGTTTATGCCTTCTCTAATATTTGACGATTATGTATAGGTCACGGCAGACTTTTATAAGATTAATCTGTACCTTTCGTGCTTATGAGACAGAAACATCCAAGATGCGGGTTAAAAGCATAATCACGAAGGATATTTTTGGGAAACAGAGCATTCTATTGTAGATATCCGGAGCGGAGATGAGAAATAATTCCTTCATCAAAAAACATCAAACCGTCATTCTTTTGTTCCTCTCCATTTTGGTGGGGCTTCTTGTGATGCGTTATATTCTGAGTGATGTGGGAGAAGTGCCGAAAAGTGATTATAAAGTGCTGAAGAATATGAGTGTGGAAGTACAGCACGAAGATGGAAGCGTAGATAATTTTCAGAGCTATCTGTTTAATTTTTCTTCCCGGAAAGATCATATCACCATGCATTTCCCTTTGGAGTCGGAATGGAAGGCGGAGTATCAGACGATTAACTTCTTTTTTTATAACAGTGTGGTGAAGGCGTATTACAAGGATCAGTTACTGGTGTCTTACGGAGAAAATCTGAAAAGGCATATGATCGGACACCTGAAAATCAGCATACCGGTTCCTTTGGAGGCTTATGGGGATGAGATTCGGGTGGAAATCGATCCGCAACTGGATATTCTGGAGGATAATTTTGATGTTCCGGTTTTGATGTCCAGAGGGACTGAGTTTTATTATCCGATGATTAGTCAGGAAACGACTTATCCTATTTTTGTAATGACCTTGATCGGATCCTTTATCGGAATCGTCATTTTTGCTTTTTTCTTTAAGACACATGTGTATGCCAGTGAAGGAATGTGGCTATTCTCGCTGGTTTTCGCCATTACCCTCTGGCACTTGGGAAATACCGGTCTGGCTTATTTGCTTTTTCCAAGAGAGGATTTAAGTGCGGTTTGTGAGTATGTCGGAATGTATTTATTGCTGCCCACGGCCCCTTTATATGCCAGCTATGAAACATCAAGGAAGGTAGTCAGGGAATATCTTAGAGTAGTCGGCAGCATTTTCTTGGCATTCTTCTTGCTTTGCCTGATTCTTTATATTTTCCCTACGGGATTTCAGTATACCGGGCATCTCCGTCTGGTACAGACGGCACAGATTGTAATGGTATTTTCCTCTATGGCAAGCCTGCTTTTCCCCGGAAAAAAGACAAAGAACAATTCGGATTATATTTTGGGCTACGGCTTGGTGTTTGTGGCTGTATTCGGCATTTTAGAACAGGTAAGAATCATTTTGGCCGGCAGTATTACGGAGAAGTGGCCGGGATTCTTGCAAAGCTTTGTTACCACAGGTTTTTCAAAGATTCTGATTCTGCTTTTGATTATTGTTTTTATTACTTCCTATGTATTTAAGGTTATTCTGATTGCCCAGGCCGGTATCGAAGAAAAGCATTTAAAATATCTGGCCTATACAGATCGTCTGACAGGCCTTGGAAACCGGCAGTATTTGCAGGATCAGCTGGAGGTTTTGGATCACAGCAAAAAGAAGGACTATGCCGCCATCTTTATGGATATCAATGACCTGAAACTGACCAATGACCTTTATGGCCATGAGTCCGGAGATCGGCTGATTCAAATGGTGGCAGAGGCAATTCAGGATGCCATGGCAGAAGTGGAAGGCTTTTCCGGAAGAAACGGCGGTGATGAATTTGTCTGCATCGTTTTCCCCGCAAGTGCAGTGTTTGAAGTGGAAAATAAGATTAAAGAGTATTTGCGGAATACAAAGGAGAAACAGAATCCGCCCTTCCCTGTAAGCATTTCCATGGGAAGTGCCAGCTATCGGGAGGTTGCGGAGAAGCTCCCCATTGAAAAGAGAGAACATCTCACCGTGAGTCATGTGATTCGACAGGCGGACGGAAAGATGTACGATGACAAGTATAGAATGAAAAAGAGTAGAGATCAGGAGATTTCTTTTTAGATAAGGAGAAAAGGACTTTGGAAGAAGCATTTGGGGATATCCCCCGGTTCTTCCAAAGTCCTTTTTGATATTACTGAAATTTAGCCGGTATCAGAGCTGACATTTGGAAAATGTCCGGCTCTGCTTAACGATATTTCTGGAAAGTAATATTCTGAATCAGGATGGGGTTGGATACAGGCGCATC
>NZ_DBHIGR010000161.1:0-4971 GCF_057249185.1 Oribacterium sp. | reverse complement strand
CTTTGCAAATTTCCCGCAAGCATCAAAAAACTGAGGAAATAAGCCATACCCTTCTTGGCAAAGCCTCCTCTTTGACGTCTTTTGGAAAAATTCCTACGGGTTAAGGTATCCCTTCCTCTTCCCATAGCTTCCGCAGTCTCCTGCTTTCTCATTTTGTACTCCATGTCACACTCCTTTATGACTCTATTCTTCCCACTTGGAAGCTTATTCTAAACGACGCCTTAAACAAGAAATTGCACAACTAGGCAGGCAATACTCCATAAAAATGAATTTTAAGGCAATCGTCTTAAACAAAAAACTGTTAGGACTGCCTATTGTAGGGGAAGTCCTAACAGTTTGTCGACAAATAATTATTATCCTATTATCTGTTTATGCAAAATTCATTTATGGCATAATAATTTCTTTGAGAATCTAAAAAAATCAATAGTTAAAAGAGAATGAGCTTTAACTTTTCGGTTTTAGCTTTCTGCTTTATCTTTTCTTCCTTAGCTTTCTTAGGAAGTAGTAAATGCTCAAAAGGCTAAAGCTTAGTGCTGAAGCAAAGGCATACCAAAGCAAATGTGAAGCATCTGCCGTATTTACCTTTCTGGATTGAGCCTTTCTAAGGGCTCCCAGTACTTCTCCCAGATGCTTTAACTCCGCCTCTTCCTCAGGTGTTAATGGACGTTTCCGTCCTGCTCCGAGAATCTCACCGATTCGCTTCTGAATCTCCTCGATGGTTCTGGGTACTGTGGGACTGGGCGGAACATTGTTTCCGTTGTCCGGTGTAGGATTCTGCGGTTCTTCCGGAAGCGTGGGCTTCTCAGGCTCTGCCGGCGGTTCTCCCGGGCCTCCCGGGGTATTCGGTGCGGGGAAGGATGGCCTCCTTGGTGTTCCTCCTCCGCCTCCCGGATTCCTTGGATTGTATAGGTTATCAAAAAGAATCTCAGATACCTCTACACCATCCTTATAAATCTTACGAGTCACTACCAAGTCCTCTTTATTTTCAGCAAGCTGACTTACCGTAAAGACTACTTTATAAAGGGATTTGTCATAGGTATAGCCTCTGAGTCCATCCTTTAATTCCTCCACCGTGTACACGTATTTTCCGGGAACATGGAAGGTAATGGGAGCAAATTCCGTATGTCCTTCTCCGGCAATCACCACCATCTCCGTTTCAGACTGGCTGCCCTCCGGCATTGGCTGGAAAAGTCCCTTAGGCATAGATCTTAAGGAAGGCTTTACCTCGGTAATAAGGCCACTGGAGCCATATAAAACACCCTCTTCCAAATCGGAGTTGCTCACGATTTTCTTATTCCTAATAACGTTGTTATCCGGATCCAGATACTCCTCAAATGTATCGTTTCCGTTACCGTTATTGAAAAAGATTTCCTTATCATTGAAGACTGGATCTTCTCGCTTATCTGTCCAGTAAACGGAGTTGGAAGAAATCTCCATGGTTTCCGTCCGAAGTACAAAACGGAAAGGGTCTGCCTGAGAAGGCTTTCTTCCGGAAATCTTCTTACCAAGATCTACCTGTCCCTGTGTAGGTGTAGGCGTAAAGACATTGGTATAGTTAAAGTCGTCTCCTCCCACCAAGGCATAGAGTTTACCATCAAGACGACGAACTTTAATCGTAACATTTCTGGTGGCACGAGGATCGTTGTTTACTCCGGGGAATAAACCGCTTTCTGTTACTGTATACTCATAATCTCCTACAGCCGCAATCTTAACTCTTCCGAAGTTAACCTCTCCTCCGACAGCATCAGGATTTGTCTTACTTAAACTGTCGGAACCACCTGCCTCTAGCGGCATGGGTGCTCCATTTTTACTCTTTAAGGTAAAGGTAAATGCATTACTGATATCCGGCTTCTTGATTCCTGCCGTAGCACTTAAGAACTTTTGCACCTTAATTTCCGGTTCAATGATTTCTTCTCCGAAAACATTGACAAAACTTAAAGGATTGCCATTGTTAATTCGTAGATCAGAAACCATCTTCTTGTGATCCGGGTCTGTAACGGTAATGGTGATAAATTTATCTCCCATGTCCTCACTGGTAAGACCGTCTACATTCCTTCCATGCTCATTAATTTTATAAGTATAGGTTCCGGGTCTCATCAGCCGAATGTTTCCAAATTCTACCGTTCCGCCGTCCTTATCCGGGTTCTTCAATACTGTAGTGATAGGATTTCCCTTTTCATCCAGTAAAGGTGCCCCATTTTCTCCGCTGATTGTGAAGGTGAATTTTCCGCGAATATCGGGAGCTTGCGTAGCTAATTCCTTTGGGACTTCCAAAATCTTCTTTACCGGAAGCTTAAAGACTACCGGCTCCACCAGTTTATGGCTACTGCTGCCTTCTACGATATCCGGTGCCACATTCTGAGGAATATCATTTCCCGGGAATAAGGTAGCTACACGGTATGCCAGATTGGTGTTTACAACAGGAATCTTATCCATATCCGTATGGGCCAGCATATTGACATTGGCAATCAGCAATCCCTTCTTATCTAAAATGAAGGGCTTCTTACTTTGGGTAGTTCGAAGATCAAAAGCCAAAGCCACAATTTTATCTTTTTCTACGCCGACATTTTCTGTTTCATCTTCGTAGTTCCATTCATGCCAAATGCTCTTGCCATTCTTCGGATTGTTTGGATTCATATCATTGTCATAATCCGGGTCATGAATGGCCTTCCCTAAATCTCTTTTTGCCTCAGTAGGAATTTCATAAGAGTAAAAGACTCTGGGCTTTAAGGTATCCGAGTTGTCAGCATTGTCCTTATCAAAGGAGCGCTTACTCAAGAGACTATTGATGTCTACTCCGTTAAAGTCTCCGTTTCTATCCTTTTTCTCTCCCAGGATATCATAGATGACCAAATCCGTTGTTCTGCTGTTGTCTGAAGCCTGATACATCAGTCTATGGGTATAAGGATCTCCCATATAGCTTACATTAGTACTTAAATAACGGGGATCGATCTCCGTAGAAACCGTATTGCTGAATCTTGCCTCCAGTACCGTTACCGGGCCGTAGGGCATATTCAGTTCCGTTACGGAGGTGGTATATTTATCATTGCTACTATTTAAATTATCCAGCGCAAGCTTTTTGTAATATTCGATTTTATCTGCTTTATTCCCCGGATCTGCAAGCTTCGGGTTATAGTTTGGATTCCAAATGGTATCCTTGTCGGTATTGACAAATCCCAAGGTGTTTTTTGCCGTTCTTCCCCGATCCACGATATTGGTGTAAGGGTTCCAAAGGGTATAGTTTAGCTTCCAACCGCTTCGATTATATTGTTTATTCCAGAAACGATGCTCTGCATCATCCGGAATGGTTAACTTAATAATCATCATGGTTTGGCCGGATTTCTCCCAGTTCTTCTTAAACTCTACGGTATAGTCCTTCCCCTTGACAAATTTTTTACTTTCCGGTGGAGTGTCCGCCGCATCCCAGGTTCCCAGAACAATAGAGCTTTCGTCCACATAGGTTCCTGCTGGAAGCAGATCATAGATGATTCCGGATTTTAACACATAAGGCTTGGTATAATCACCCTGTAAGCTGCTGGGGAAGATTCCCCAGTTAAAGCCCCAGGCAATAACATCCATGCTTTGCTCGCTGCGCTCAGGATGGTCCACATAAGGTTTGTTTTGCTTTACCAGCTCCGAGGTGATATTTAAGGGCTCTAAACCATAGCCTATTTCAGCCAAGTATTTTCCCGCCCTCTTATCAATAATCGCTGTACCTAATTGACGGACTTCTCCTACAGCGCCACCTGCCAGGAAGTTCATGTTATACCCGTCTCCTTTAGCCATGGTATCGGCAATGAAGTTCCGCATAGCAGGCTGCGGAGTCACCTTTATGGTGAATGACGCATCAAAGTTTGTCTTATAATAGGGGGAATCCTGTTTAAACTGAAGCCCTACAATGTTATCTCCAAAGGCAGCCTCTAAGTCCAGCTGATTCGTTTGTGAAATGTCGGCATTGTCACGGAGTGTATACTTCTTTATTGCGCCGGGCTCTGTTACAGTAAAGATAACGCCTCCATGGTCGTTATAGCTTAAGCGACCATACTCAAAATATCCTCTTCCCGGATATCTCTTATCCTTTACCATAACCTGTACGGGAGGATAGCTGGAATCTTTCTTTCTGGGGCTAGCTTTACCGGAGAATTTTACCAACTGATTCCCCAAATAATCCACATCATAGGCCTTCATATCTCTTAAATAGATACGGCTATAATGGTAGTCCTCCTCTGTTAATTCATAAACGCCACCTCTATAAACATCACCGTTTGTTATAGAATCACTGGAGAATTCATCCTGATTTGTTTCCTCTTTCAAAGTTTTTCCATTTACTTGGCTGGGTTTTACAGAGAATAGCTTATACTTTCCGTCTGTAAGGGTAGCACCGGAACCGGGAACATTAGTATCAGAGGTGGTATAGCTTCCGTCCCGTGACACATTTACACTGCTATCCTTTGCCTTATATGTAGCAGAAAGAGTAAAGCTTTCATTCCAGTTGCTATATACTACAGGAGCCGCTGCACCACCTTTATAAATACTTTGTAATCCAAAAACGCCAAGGTAAATCTGTCTATCCACAGTATTATACTTCTTTAATAAAAAGTCTCCCGGCCCTGAAGAGCGAAGAAGTACCTTCATAGGTGCCGCCTCCGCCTCACCCTTTCTCACATAGCCGTCTGCCCAGGTTTCTGTAAACCCAACCTTATTGCTAATATCAAGCCCATCGGTCGTAAGATCGATACCCTTGTCCTTTGCCTCTTGCAACTTGCTCATAGGATACTTATACAGTAAGGCATAAAGCTGGGAATTATACTTGTCGTTGGCATAGTTTAAGGCAGCCACATAGGGCTGATGAGTGGGGAGGTTTTCTACACTGGGATCCTTTGGAATTCCTATATAGCTTCTACCAATAGGGTTCTCCAAAAAAGGCTTTGTTGCAGGAGGGTTTTCTCCCGGCCCCATAAACTTTGCAAT
>NZ_DBHIGR010000160.1:0-5017 GCF_057249185.1 Oribacterium sp. | reverse complement strand
ACCGTGGTGAAGGCGGAATTGACCTTTGCAGTGCAGTAGGGCTTTATGCACTACTGAGGAAAAGAAGACGCAATAATAGTTGCAATGGTTTTCCTACAGTGCCGACTGAAAGCGGAAGCGTGCCCGAAGAGGAAGCCTGTACCCCGGAAATGCGTAGCATAATTACCCTTACAATCTTCAGAATTTTGAAGATGAACCATTAAAACCCCTTATATAAAATCATTTTATTAATAAGTTTTGAAATTTTATAGAAAAATTCCTTATACCCTATAGGCAAATACAAGATTTTCTGTTAAAGTTTAACAAGTCACAGTTTATTTATTTCAAGAAGAGAGAATGCTATGTTTAGTGAATCGATTATTGAGTTGTACAACAAGTTTCGAATTTATTTTTATATGCAGGTGTTTGCGAAATTCGAAAAGAGAGAGGCCAGTCTGACCACTGTAGAAAGCTATAGCATTGAATGTATCAAGGCTCTGGGAGAGCCGACGGTACAGGAATTTGCCATTATGATGGGAATTTCCGCTCCTAATGCCGCCTATAAGGTGAATGCCTTAGTGCAGAAAGGCTACATCGAGAAAATTCAGGATGAAAATGATCGAAGAGAGTTCCACCTTCGTCCCACGAAGAAGTTTTGGGATTATTACAATGTTTCCTACAGTTATGTAAAGACTGTAGAAGCTCGTTGTAAGAAGCGTTTCAGTAAGGAGGATTTGGCAAAGTTTGAAGAGATGGTAAAGATTATTACCACAGAGCTTATGCCTGAGCTGGATACTAGGAAATTTACCAAAACAGGATTTGAAAACCACGTCAGCATCGGTGAAGTGGAAGAGTAAAAGCAACGGAAGAATCGAAAAAGTCCCCTTGGCCAAGAAGGCCTTGGGGATATTTTTTTGAAAAAATCCCGCATTTCTAGGAAAGGAATTGCCTTTTTTCTTGCGAGCAGGGTGAGCCTATGATAATATAAATCGGTATATGCCCGAGTGATGGGAGTAACCGGAAAACTTCGGAGAAAACAGGGATAAGGGCGAGATCTGGTGAAACATTTTTCCTTTTCCGGAGGAGAAAAGCGTTTCACCAAATTCGATTGTAAAGGAAGTAGAAGATGAACAAGAAATCAAATGCAGTGCTACGGCTTATAGGAATCCTCCTGCTGACCATAGCTTTTTGCGTTTTGGGTTACCTGAATGCAAAAAACATTAAGCTGGGATTGGACCTGAACGGTGGTGTGTCCATCACCTACCAAACCGTGGAAGAGAATCCTACCGCCGAGCAGATGAGTGACACGGTGTATAAGCTTCAAATGAAGGCTCAGAGCTATTCCACAGAAGCACAGGTATATCAGGAAGGAAAGAATCGTATCAATATTGATATTCCCGGAGCTACCGATGCCAATGAAATTTTGGCAGAGCTTGGAGAGCCGGGTACCCTGCAGTTTGCGGATGAGGATGGCAATGTTCTTCTTACCGGTGATGATGTAAAAACAGCTACTGCGGGAATGACCAACCAGAACAACAATCGTGAATATGTGATTGAGCTGCATTTCACAGAGGCAGGTGCGGCAAAATTTGCGGAAGCCACTAAGAACAATGTGGGAAAGCGTATCTTCATTATCTATAACAATGAAGTCATTTCTTCTCCAAATGTTAAAGAAGCGATTACCGGCGGACAGGCCAGCATCAGTCCCATCGAAAGCTATGAGCAGGCGCAGAAGATTGCCTCTACCATTCGTATCGGTGCTTTGCCGGTTAGCCTGACAGAGCTTCGGTCCAATGTAATCGGTGCTACCTTGGGTGCGGAAGCGATTTCCACCTCTTTGCAGGCTGCGGCTATCGGTATTGCATTGGTTATGCTTTTTATGCTTTGTGTTTATCGTATCCCCGGTCTTGCGGCATCTTTGGCTCTTTTCATGTATGTGGGGCTGGAAATGGTGCTGATGCAGGCCTTTGAAGTTACCCTGACTTTACCGGGTATTGCCGGAATTATTCTATCCATCGGTATGGCGGTGGACGCCAACGTTATTATCTTCACCCGAATCAAGGAAGAAATTGGTGCCGGAAATTCCGTGGATAAGGCAATTAAGGCAGGATTTGAAAAGGCCTTGTCTGCAATTTTGGACGGTAACATCACTACTTTGATTGCGGCGGCAGTGCTGTATATCCGTGGTTCAGGAACCGTAAAGGGCTTTGCAACCACCTTGGCCATCGGTATTATCATTTCTCTGATTACTGCACTTTTTGTAACCAGAGGATTATTAACTGCTTTTTTCGCTTTGGGAGCGACAAACCCCAAGCTCTACGGTATTAAGAAGGAAACCAAGGTAATCAACTTTATCGGTTTCAGAAGAATTGCCTACAGCATTTCTTCCTTAGTAATTATTGTGGGATTCATTTTCCTGGCAATGAATAAGAAAAATACCGGAGATATCTTTAACTATGACCTGGACTTTAAGGGAGGTTCCTCCACTACAATTACCTTCGATAAGGATTTGTCCATGAAGGAGATAGATAGTGAGGTGATTCCTCTGTTTACCGCGGCTACCGGGGGAAATGCTTCCACCCAGGCTGCTAAGGTTGCGGGAACCAATGAGGTTATTATTAAGACCAGAACCATGACCACCGAGGAACGAACTAAGCTGTATGACAGTCTTCAGGAGAAGTTCTCCATTTCCGAGGATAAGATTGTTACCGAGAACATTTCCGGTGCGGTTTCCACAGAAATGAAGAAGGATGCGGTTTGGGCTTTGCTGATTGCTATCTTCTGTATGCTGATTTATATCTGGATTCGATTCAGAGACATTAAGTTTGCATCCGCTTCCGTAATGGCTTTGGCTCATGACGTATTGATTACCGTTACTTTCTATGCGGTACTTCGTTGGGCGGTGGGCTCTAACTTTATTGCCTGCATCTTAACCATCGTAGGATATTCCATTAACGCTACCATCGTTATCTTTGACCGTATCCGTGAGAATTTACACAACGGTACCAAGAAGAAGGGCTTGGAATATGTGGTAAATGAGGCGATTTCCAGTACGGTAACCCGTTCTATCAATACCTCACTGACTACCTTTATTTCCGTATTTGTGCTCTACATCTTCGGTGTAAGCTCCATTCGAGATTTCACCCTGCCCTTGATGGTGGGTATTGTAGCCGGCGCTTGGTCTTCCGTATGTATCGCAGGACCGCTTTGGTTTGATTTTGTGATTCTTTCCAAGAGAAAGAAGGAACAGCTTAGCAAGAAATAGTAAAGGAAAAGGGGTGACTATGGCAGCTGCCAAAATGAAATATGAAATCAAAGGGCAGTGCGGAAGAGCCAAGTCTGCCCATGTGGAAACCGTCCATGGTGTGATAGAAACCCCGGTCTTTATGAATGTGGGTACTGTGGCAGCCATCAAGGGTGGGGTATCCACGGATGATCTTCGTCTGGTGCATACACAGGTGGAGTTGTCCAATACCTATCATCTCCATGTGCGAACCGGAGACAAGGTTATCCGGGAGCTGGGAGGCTTACACAGGATGATGAATTGGGACAAGCCCATCCTTACCGATTCCGGCGGTTTTCAGGTTTACAGCCTGGCCAAAACCGGAAGAAAAATTCGGGAAGAAGGGGTGGAATTCCGCTCCCATATTGATGGAAGAAGGATTTTTATGGGTCCGGAGGAATCCATGCAGATTCAGTCCAACTTGGGTTCTACCATTGCCATGGCCTTTGACGAGTGTCCGCCGGCCTTGGCGGAGCGGGATTATATTCTTCCTTCCGTGGAGAGAACCACCCGTTGGCTTCTTCGGTGTCAGGCGGAGATGGATCGTCTGAACAGCCTGGAGGATACCCTGAATCCCAAGCAGATTCTCTTCGGGATTAATCAGGGAGGGGTTTTGGAAGATATTCGTATCGACCATGCCAAGCGTATTACGGAGCTGGATTTGGAAGGCTATGCGGTTGGAGGTCTGGCTGTAGGAGAAAGCCATGAGGATATGTACCGGATTTTGGATGCGGTGGTTCCTCATTTGCCAAGACATAAGCCTACTTACCTTATGGGGGTAGGAACTCCGGAAAATATGATTCAGGCTGTGGATCGAGGAATTGACTTTTTTGATTGTGTATTTCCCAGCAGAAACGGAAGACATGGTCATGTGTATCATGCCACCGGAAAGCTGAATCTTTGGAATCTGGCTTATGAAAAGGATATGCGCCCCATTGAAGAGGGCTGTGACTGCCCGGCTTGTAAGGGGATTCGAAAAGAGGACGGAACGTATACCGGCGGCTATTCCAGAGCCTATATCCGCCATCTTTTAAAGGCGAAGGAAATACTGGGAATGCGGCTTTGTGTTTTACATAATCTTTCCTATTACAATCGCCTGATGGTGGAGATGCGTAACGCCATCCGGGAAAATCGTTGGGAAAGCTGGAAGACGGAAGCCCTATATAAACTAAAAATACAAAACTCCTAAGGGAGACGATTTGACAGAAGAAAAGGAGATGCATTATGGCAGGAATGGGAGCAGTAGGTTGGATTATTTATGCGGTAGTGATTATTGCCATGTTCTATTTTTTGGGTGTTCGTCCTCAGCAGCAGGAAAAGAAAAAACTGCAGGATTTGATGAGCTCCCTTGCTGTGGGGGATACGGTTCTTACCAGTTCCGGATTTTACGGTGTCATCATTGACCTTACCGAGGATACGGTAATCGTAGAGTTCGGCGGAAACAAGAACTGTCGTATTCCGATGCAGAAGACAGCTATCGTTCAGATTGAAAAGGCTTCCAACTAAGGCTTTGATCGGGAGAAGAGCAGGCTTTGTTTTAAGCTTTTAAAATACTGATTCTTCTATTTGGGAAGAATAAGAAGTTTTACAAAATAGAAAGAAGGAAAAAGATGAGGAAGACCCTGGTTTTACTTTTTGGGGGACAGTCTACAGAGCATGAGGTATCCTGCCGCTCTGTGCTCACGATTAAGCGGGCGGTAAATCAAGAAAAGTACAAGGTGCTTTGTATCGGTATTACGAAATCCGGGGAATGGA
>NZ_DBHIGR010000159.1:0-5018 GCF_057249185.1 Oribacterium sp. | reverse complement strand
AGCGGACAGCATTTGGATGGTGTGCAAAGCGAGGATATGGGAGATAAGTTTATCACCATTACCGTAACGGATCCGAACCACGTAAAGATGGAGTCGGATTTACAGCTTAGCGAGACCAACCCGATGACCTTTACCAACGTTTACGGCGTACAGGCTATCGACCCGGAAATCAAGGTGGAAAAATTCCTAAGCGCAACAGCGGGAGTGAAGAAGCCGGATATTTCCAATACATTTACCTTCACCTTAAAAAGAGTGAACGGAGAGCCTATGCCGGCGGAAGCAGGAACTGCAGACAGCCTGAGCAAGACCAATCCGGATGCTATAGGTGGAGAAGTAAACTTCGGAAGAGTACATATTACCCGCCCCGGAGTATACAAGTACACCGTAACGGAAAGCGGTTTGTTCCCCGGTATCGTAAATGATCCTCGTCCTACCAGAGATATCACCATTACAGTTAATGATTTAGGAAATGGACATCTCTTTGCCTTAGTAGGAGGAGATGATTTCAACTATACCAATGTCTTTAAGCCTACACCTACACAGGGACAGGTGGATCTTGGAAAGAAGATTTCCGGATTAAAGCCTCCCAAGGCTGACCCCTTCCGTTTTGTACTTCGGACGGAAACCATGGAGATTTCTTCCAACTCCGTTTACTGGACAGATAAGCGAGAAGATCCAGTCTTCAATGATAAGGAAATCTTTTTCAATAACGGTAACGGAAACGATACATTTGAGGAGTATCTGGATCCGGATAACAACGTTATTAGGAATAAGAAAATCGTGAGCAACTCCGATTTGGAAGAAGGTGTTTTATATGGTTCCAGCGGTCTTATTACTGAAGTGAAGCCATCCTTAAGATCTATGCCTAAGGGCCTTTTCCAGCCAATGCCGGAGGGTAGCCAGTCTGAAACGGAGATGGTAGTAATCGCCGGAGAAGGACATACGGAATTTGCTCCTATTACCTTCCATGTTCCCGGAAAATACGTGTATACGGTAAAGGAACTAAAGGACGGTATCAATGGATATACTTATGACAACACCGTTTACACGGTAGTCTTTACGGTAACCCAGTCTAACGATAGTAAAGAGACTTTAATGGTAAGCAGAAAGATCTACAAGAACAGTGCGGAAGTTTCAGAGATTCTCTTTGACAATAAGTACAATCCCTACAGACCGGGAGGCGGAGGAGGAACGCCAAACAGACCTTCCTTCCCAACACCAAACACCCCGGGAGGTCCGGGAGAACCGCCGGCAGAGCCTGAGAAGCCCACGCTTCCGGGAGAACCGGAGAATCCTACACCGGACAATGGAAACAATGTTCCGCCAAGTCCCACAGTACCCAGAACCATCGAGGAGATTCAAAAGCGAATCGGTGAGATTCTCGGAGCAGGACGGAAGCGTCCATTAACACCGGAGGAAGAGGCGGAGTTAAAGCATCTGGGAGAAGTACTGGGAGCCCTGAGAAGAGCCCAATCCCGAAAGGTAAATACGTCAGATGCCTCTCATTTGCTTTGGTATGCCTTTGCTTCAGCACTAAGCTTCAGCCTTTTAAGCATTTACTACTTCCTAAGAAAGCTAAGGAAGAAAAGATAAAGCGGAAAGATAAAGCAGAAAGCTAAAACCGAAAAGTTAAAGCTCTTTCTCTTTTAACAATTGGGAAGAAGTTTCAAAAACAATGAATCGCCTTTTGGCAAGGATTTCGATCCTGTCAAAGGGCGATTTTTTTAGCCCGATGGGGCTGCCGCTGGCTGCAACCTGGCTGCTGGGCAAGGTGGAGAGTTTGAAATTTGCGATTCAGGATTGGATGTATGGGTGAATGTATCTTGCTCACAATCTTGGTCATTGACTAAGTTGTTCTGACTAAGATGATAGGGTTATAGTATGATAAAAAATTTTGCGAAAAATGACTGATAAAGAATTTATTTATAAGTTTCGCAGAAAAACTGCAAAAATAAGCTATAAATATTGAGTGAGTCATTTTTAACTGTTATAATGGTGACTGAAAATACGAATACTGAGAATGGAGGTATTCAATTATGCTGATTCAGTTCACAGTTGAAAACCACAGGTCAATAAAAAACAGTGCCGTGATTAGTTTTGCGGCCTCTAAGGATAAGTCATTTGATGAGTATCTGCTTCATCCAGATGAAAAGAAGGCATTGCTGCCCGTACTTGCAATTTACGGTGCAAATGCAGCCGGAAAAAGTAACGTATTACATGCAATGATGACAATGAAAGAAATGGTTGTGGGAAATGCTGCAAAAGTTTCTAAGGGGCAAAAGTTGCCGTGGGAGCCGTTTGGAGGAACAAAGGTTCCGACTTCTTTTGAAATGGTATTTATTTTTCAGGGAGTTCGTTACACATACGGTTTTTCTTTTGATGCAAAGAAGATTTACAAAGAGTATCTTTACCATTGGCCGAATGGCCGTGAAGCCTTAATTTTTTCAAGAGAAAATGGAGTGTATGAGTTCCGGGAAAATGTAAATGAGCAGGTTACTCTGAGTAACCGAACACCGGACAATAAGCTCTATCTGGTGTCCTCTAATGACTGGAATCTGCCTCAGACGGAAAATGCTTATCGGTGGTTCCTGGAAAAGTTGACATTCCTGATGGATGAAGAGCCAGCTACCTCAGAAACTGTTGCCCAGATTGTCAGCGGTGATGATAAGAAAGCTCGAATCTTAAAAGAATTGTTGCTTGCCGATCTTGGAATCACCGATGTTACAATCAAGAACATCTCTGGTAAAATACCGGTTATTACGACAACACATCGAATTATTAACGAGGACGGTACAACAGAATACTTTCAGCTTTTAATGGAGCAGGAATCTGTCGGTACACAACACTTTTTTGCCCGCATCGGAGGATGGTTGCAGGCACTTGAAAACGGCGCACTTTTAGTTGTTGATGAAATTGAAGATAGTCTGCATCCTCTTTTAACCAGAAGGCTGAGTGAAATGGTGCAGGATAAGGCTGTCAATACAAAGGGAGCGCAGCTGATTTTTACAACACACGATGCAATGCTGCTTGACTTGAATTTCTTCCGTAGAGATCAGATTTGGTTTGCTGAAAAAAACGATGAGACTTGTGCAACAGAGCTTTACTCGCTGGCATCTTTCTCTCCAAGAAAAGGAGAAAATGTGCGTAAGGGTTATCTTCAGGGACGATTTGGTGCAATCCCTTTTATCGGAGGTGACGCCTGATGAGCAAGATGCGAAAAGAGTATGATCCGAACAAAGTTAAGCGGCGGAAGCGTAAACCGATTGTTTATATCATCTGCGAAGGAAAAGAAACAGAAACTCTTTATTTCAAACATTTTCGTTCACGAAACTGCCTGGTGGATATTATCCCAATTCCATCAAAACATAAAGCGGCGGAACATTTGGTGAAACACGCAAAATCCCTGATTTCCCAAGCGGATTATTATCCGAAAGACGGAGATCAGCTTTGGTGTGCATTTGACTGTGATGATAATAAAGACTCTGAGCTTCAAGCTGCAATTTCCTATTCGGAGAAGCATGGGTACAAAATTGCATATTCCAATCCGGCATTTGAATATTGGTATCTGCTCCATTTTGAAAAACGGAATGGATATTTGAAAGATTCCGCTACGGTAATTGACATCTTGAAAAACAAAGGATATTTGGAAAATTACGGAAAAAGTGTGGATGTTTTTGAAGAATTGCAGGAACACCAGCCAGAAGCTATTCAGTACGCTAAAGAACGAGTGGAGAGATTAACCAGAGATCAGCTTATTGTGATCTGCCGAGACAGTAATCCGGTAACGACAGTCTATGAGCTGGTTGAATTTTTGAATAGTAAAAGAACATAAAAGCACCATTACAAAGGTGTGCATAATGACAGAAAGCTGTCACTTCGACGATAAAAATTCGTTGGGTGGCAGCTTTTGTGTTTGGAGGGCCTGTGTGTATTAACACAGGCATTGCTTGCCGGTTTCTCGTACCCCGTATTTATGCGGGCAAAGCTGTTATTTGTGGCTTGTCCGCTGGCGCTGCTCACTGTCCTTCCGAAGCAGCTCCGGGTTGAAGCAGCGTTCTGTGGGCAGCTTGCAAATCCAGGGCAATCTTTTACATTCGGCATATCACATTACTCTATTACATTCTATCGTTCATAGGATGCACTGGGAATGATGTGATAGGTGCTTCATCTTCATTTTATAATTCGCATAAGGAATTACGATTGAAACTAATTTGCAATTTGCTATAATTATAAATAAGAAATCGTGAATGTGAAGAATACAAAGTTTGATATGAATTGAAAAAGTAATTTGAGAAGTGTTGCTCTAAAGGTGTTTATCACTAGCTAATCTTATCTTGTATGGTGGGAAAGATAGAAAGGAGGGATAATTTCCAATTTATTAATGGTCAAGATGAAAGGGATAATTTAAAACATGAATTTAAACTTGGAAAATTAGTAGAGATTTTAATAAGGAGGAAAGGATTTATGAAATCTACGATTGATTATAAGATGACTTTATATGTATTCGTAGTTGGATGTGCTTGTATCGGAATCAGAATAGCCATGTCACCTTCCTTTCCCCAGACATTAGGATTTGCGATTGGTATTGGGCTATGTCTTGTTAGTGTGGCATTGACTGTTTGGGAGATTATTGAAGGTCACGGCTTTTTCTATGGATTTGCCGAGAATTGGAATGGATACGGCATTGTGAATAGTGGTTTTATTGCTGGAATGTCTGCATTCTTTTTTTCGAGAGATTGGCGATTTGGTATTATAATAGTGGCTGTGTTGAGCATTTGCACACTGATTGAACGATTTTGCATCCGGTATTCTATTTTGTTAATTAAGAATGCTCATAAAGACCATGGCAATTAAATTCTTTAGTACCATATTAATATATTTATGTTAATCTCAGCTTTGCTTATCATGGTAAAAAATATCCATAAAAATTAGGGAAGAGTCAGAAGCTCATAAATGGCGTAGCTACGCCATTTATGAGCTTCTGTTTTGTGGTTTAAAGTTTTGTAAAAGTTGTAGAT
>NZ_DBHIGR010000158.1:0-5064 GCF_057249185.1 Oribacterium sp. | reverse complement strand
ACAGGTTTTTCAAGGCCTGAGGAGATTTTGGAACTATTTAACTGTCAAACTACCGGCCATACAGATTTGTTGATTATTCACAAGATTTTCATATCCTTAGATGAAAAAAAATGCTATACTGAAGAAAAGAAGAAATTCTTTTGGACTACATAGAAAGGAAGGAATTTTTTATGAAAATTACCATTACCGGAAGAAACCTTAGTCTAACCGATGGACTAAAAAATGGCGTGGAGAAGAAGTTAGGGAAACTGGATAAGTTTTTCCAGGCGGAAACCCCCTGTAACGTAACACTTTCTACCCAAAAGGATATGCAAAAGATCGAGGTAACCATCCCCGTAAAGGGAAGCGTGATTCGTGCAGAGGAAGCTACCGAAGATATGTACCAGTCCATTGATCTTGTGGTGGATGTTCTGGAGCGGCAGATTCGTAAATACAAGAACAAATTAATTCAGCGTCATCAGGCAGGTTCCGACTTTAGTTCGGAGTTCATCGATGAGAAGCCGGCACAGGACGAGGAAGAAATCAAGATTGTTCGTACCAAGCACATTGATTTAAAGCCTATGACTGCAGAAGAAGCTTGTTTGCAGATGGAGCTTCTGGGACACAGCTTCTTCGTTTTCCAGGATGGCAACACCGGCAAGGTCAATGTAGTCTATAAGAGAAAGGCCAACAGCTACGGCTTAATCGAGCCGGAGGAATAAACCCTTAAAACACTAAAAATGGAGCTGTAAAAAATCAAAGTTTTTAGAAAATTCTTTTGATTTTTACAGCTCCTTTTTTATTCCGCTCTCTTTCCGGCAATTCCCAAAAAGCACAGAAGCATCACAATGGGCATCACAATAGGTACTGCAATATTAATGCCGGCCTGAGTGAGATAAGCCAGATAAGCCAAGCTTACCGCAAAGGGAAAGGCAGTTTGTCCGAAACTTGCTTCTGCTGAATTCTCAGTCTCTTTCTTCCATAACACGGTGAAGACACTTTTCAAATACAGTAGATAGGCTAAAAGCCCAAAAACGCCGATGGTCAAAAGCAAATTCAAATATTCATTATGGATACTGTCAATCAGTCCCATACCGGCCTGTTCCACTTCCACCTTATAATTGTCGTTAGTCAGCATAAAATATCCGTCCGGCCCATAGCCGAAGAGTCTCTTAAGCATAGGCATCTTGTCCCGGAAGTATTCCATACCCATCCTCCAGATAAAACCTCTGCCAGTTCCCCAGGAATCATCAAAGCGTAAAAATTGGCTGAACTGTTCCAGCATCGGATAGCGGTGGGCTACATTTACATCATAGATGGCATAGGCTCCCGCCATAAAAAACAGGACTAAAAGCAGGACATAAAGCCCCTTGAAAAGCTTCATGGACAATTCCTTCTTGCTGAATCTTCCTATAGCCCAAAGGATGCCGGAGAGTCCCATCCCCAGATAAGGAAGAATCGTCTTTCCCATGGAAAAGAGGAAGCCCGGTGGAGAAATCTGTATAATGCTTTGTCCTTTTCCGGCAAGAAGCACGGAAAGCTTCAAAGAAAGGAAAAATAAGAAATACACGGAAAGACAGGTTCCGAAGCTTTTGTTGTCCTTCCAGCTAAAAAACGGTAGGACCAGAAAAACAAAGAAGTAGCCGATGACTGCGTTGTCGCTACTTCCGAAGATTGTAGCAATGTGACAAAGCAGCATCATTCCCATAAAAAAGTGCTTCCAGCGAAGCTCCTTCTCCTGCAAATACAAACCGGTATAGAGGCAGGCATAAAATAAAACAAGGCTGGTATAGCCATTGATATTGCCCACAGGTCCCGCGAACATCGCCCACTTGGATAAGTCCGAAACATTGTCGAAGAAATGCATATAGTTCATCATGTAAAAATCGCTGATTCCCCATAAGCACTGTAAAACCACGCCTACAGAAAACAGGAGAAGATGAAACTTTTTAAAGCGATAAAATCGACTAAGGCCAAGATACACCGTAAAGAAAAGCAGCCAGGTCAGAACGCCCATATATCTTCCCGTACTTCCCCACCAGGTTTCGTAAGGATATCCGGAAAGGAACATGGAAAGGAAAAAGAGGAGAATCAGAAGACAAAAGGGAAGGTCCGTAGCAAATAGGGGCTTTTTCTTTCCCTCTTCCTTCTTCCAAAAAAGAGAAGGAAGAATCTCTTTTCGTTCTTCCTTCTTTAAGGTCAAAGAATACAAAGCCACAAAGGCAAAGAGCAGTACGGAAAAAACACTGCTGCAAATCCAGAAAAAATCAAAACGGGCCTGGAGAATATCAAAGTATTTATCCCGGGAATAGAGGGGAAAAACCAAAAGCATCAATACAAGGTAGAGTAAACAGATTCCATTCCCGATTGTATAAAAGTCCCTTTTGGCCTTTGAGTCCTTCAGTTCCATAGCTCTCCCTCTTCCCTCATTCATTTTTTGCAAAACGCTAATCTACAATATCTCCCGGTCCCGGATTCTCTCCGGAATTTTGGGAGCTTGCCGCAGTAGGCGGATTATTGCCGATGCTCGGTTCAGCATTATTTTCCTTTTTCTTCGTCTCTTCAGCGGATTTCTTCGTCTCTTCGTTGGATTTCTTGCTTTCTTCCGTGATTTTCTTGTTTTCTCCCGTAGTACTTTCTTCCGTGTACTGAATTTCGCCCTTCTTGCTCTCTTTGCTTTCCTGCTTGGATTCGGAATTCTTGGTACTTTCTACGGTTTTTCCGTTGCTGTCCGTCTCCGTCTTGGACTTCCTGGACTCGGAACTCTCCTCGGACTGAGATTTCTTCTTTCCGCTTTCTTCTGAGGAGCTCTTCTTCTTTTTACTATTCTCCTCTTCCTCTCTGCCTTCTGAAGACTTCTTCTTTTTGGAGCCGCTGTCGCTGTCTCCTCTTCCGTTCTTATAGCTTCCGGAATCCTCCGCAATCTTGTCACTGTAGGTCCAAACTGCAGCGGAGGGCTTATAATCCGTATCATTAAAGAGATATGCATGAAGCTTGGTTACGTTGGAGGCCAAGCTTTGAGGAATAACGCAGTCTCCCTTCTTTCCCATCATTTGTGTGGTTAAATCATAGGGGAAGCCTTCGGAACCTACAATATTGTATCGGTTAACACCCTTAGCCAGCTCTAAAATATCTCCCACATCCACATTAAAGGCAATCTGAGGAAGAACGGTGTCAATAACATTGGTCAAGGTGGCTAAATCCGCCTTTTTGGCATTGGCAAGAACCTGAGAAATAACCTCTCTTTGTCTCTTGGTTCTGGTAAAGTCGTCATCCATGTATCGAAGTCTGGCGTATGCTACCGCCTGTACACCATCCAAATGCTGCATTCCCGGTCCCTTGATATACTCCGCCGCAGGATTCTTCTCATTGACCTTGGACTCAATGCTGGTCTCATGAATATAGGCATTCATGTAACGGAATTCCTTCTGGGTAATGTCAATATCCACACCGCCCAGCATGGTAATCACATCCGCCACTGCTCTCCAGTTAAAGGTGGCATAGTGTTCAATATCCAAATCCAGGTTTTTATTGAGGGCCGCAACCGCCTGTTCCGGGCCTCCATCCGCATAGGCCTCGTTAATCTTGGCGAAACGGGAGCCTGCTGCCAGATTCAAATAGGTATCACGGAATACGGAAGCCAGCTTAACTTCTCCCGTGCCCCTGTCTATGCAAACAATAATCTGCACATCCGCATTGGCACCCCGGCCCACTCCGCCATCACGGGAGTCTACACCGAAAACGGCAATAGTCCAGTAGCCCTGCATCTGCTCCTGCTTTTTGACATCGATATTGTCATTCTTAACGTTCTTTGTATTAAACTGCACATCCGGCTTGATATTCATGTAGCGAACCACATAACCGGTACAGAAAATTAAAATCAAAGTGAGAATTTCGATAACGGAAATCAGAAGAACCTTCTTCCACAAAGATTTCTTCTTTTTATTCTTCTCATCATAATACTCTTCCAGCTCTTCCTCGATCTGGTCCGGAGAATTTACCTGCAAAATATCCAAAGAACTCTTGCGTTTCTCCTCATTTCTTTCTTTGGGAAGAGTATAGAAGTCTACATTTTTCTCTCTCTTTCCTTCTTGGGATAACTTCTTATCCAAAAAAGACAGATCTTCCTTCCCCTGCTCTCTTCCTGTAGGGCGGTCTTCCTGCAAGCGCTTTCCTCTTGCAATCTGTGCCTTTAAATCCTGCTCTTTCTCGGAAAGGGGAGCACTCTCCCTCTTCTTTATTTCCGATGCGTTCTTTACTTCCGCTGAAGAGCTATGATTGCTCTCTTGATTTCCACTATGACTATGAGGTCTTCTCCCCTTATTCTGTTCTAATGCCACACTACTCCTCCAAATTGATTTCAAAGCTTATTTTACAGGAATCAAGGTATAATACCATGAAAACACAAAAAAATTAATAGGCATTTTTGTTAATAAATCCTTTCCATAGGGTTAAAAAGAGTATGCGAATATCCAAAGAAAGGCTCCAGTTTTCAATATACCAAAGGTCACAACGAATTCTTCCCTCTATAGAGGTATCTCCTCGGAAACCGTTCACCTGCGCCCATCCGGTCATCCCCGGACGAACCTGATGCTTAATCATATAGCGGGGAATCTGTTCCTTAAACTGCTCCACAAACTGGGTCCTCTCCGGTCTGGGACCTATAAGGGACATATCTCCCCGTAGGACATTGAAAAATTGGGGAAGCTCATCAATAGAGGTTTTTCGGATAATTTTCCCAATCCAGGTAACTCTGGGATCCCCCTTTACCGTCCAGCCCTTCTTTTCTTCCTCCACGGTCTGCACCCGCATAGAACGGAATTTATACATTTGGAAGGGAAGATTATGCCTTCCCACTCTTTCCTGCTTGAAAATGATGGGGCCGCTGGAATCCAGTCGAATCAAAAGTGCCACCAGTAGCATCAGGGGGCCGAAAAGGATGATGCCCACCAGGGCACCGAAAATATCCATAAGCCGCTTCACAAAAGCATTAAAGGGATCCGTCAAGGGAACATTACGAATATTGATGACGGGAAGTCCGTCCAAATCCTCCGCAATGGGCTTGGAATGAATAATCTCCTGATA
>NZ_DBHIGR010000157.1:0-5093 GCF_057249185.1 Oribacterium sp. | reverse complement strand
ACTTGAATGGCAGTAAGTACTATCTCTTCCCGGGCTCCGACGGTTGGATGGGAAGAATGCTGACCGGATGGCAGTGGATTGACGGTTATTGCTATTACTTCGGAACGGACAGCGGAAACAACGAGGGGCATCTCTATCGAAATGAAAAAACGCCGGAAGGTTACCAAGTGGATTCGGAAGGAAGATGGGTAGAGAATGGTGTTCCACAGATTAAAAAATAGCTACAAAAACTATACAAATCAATAGATGGGAAAGAGGAGAAGTTGTTTGATTACGGCTTCTCCTTTTGTTTTTAACGGAAATCTGCAGATACATAAACAGCCTTAATGTCATTAATTATAAATTAAAAATACAGCTATTTTAATAAAATTATTGAAAAAAAAGAGCCTTTCGGATAGAATAAAGAGCGATAAGAAATTGTTTAAACTTATGCAGTTGTACAGGCACAGAAGAGTAACAGTTTTATCTTAAGGGCGTAAAGACGAGACAATATGCAAAAAGACCGGCAGTTTATTCGGGGATTCTCTGCTCAGCGAGAAAAGTACGATTCCTTCTTTTGCAAATGAGAGAAAAACGAGAAAAACAAAAGGATAAAGGTATAGAGTAATTTTACTGTCTTTATAGATTCGGTTTTGCAAGGGAGGGCGGATGAAAAAGTTATTTTTAGGATTTCAGAAAAAACTGAAGCGGTTTTTGTATTCTCATATAAATGGCGGAAAGGGAATGATTTCCATTTTTTTGGCATTGACCGTTTCTCCTTTGTTGATGTGTACTTTGATTTTTGTAGAATATGCTAGAATACAAAGCGCACAAGCCATTATTGAAGAGCTGATGGGAAGCTCTATTTTTTCTGCTCTTGCCCATTATGACCCCTATTTGGATGAGCGTTTCGGCTTTATGGCGGTAAGACAGGATCAGAAAGAGTCTTTGGATTCTCGTTATCAAAGCTATCTGGAAGCGAACGTCCAAGGTTTCGGAAAGGCTATTAGCTTAGCGGGAGGATCGGCAGAAGGAAAAAATTCGCTTATTGAACCTTTGGCATTAAGACAGGAAGTGTATGAATACAGTGAGCTTTCCGTACCTATCAACACTTTGGTGGAAGGTTTAAACATAGAAGATTTATTATCTAACTTCTATAATTTAGATTCCCTAAAGGTATGTAAAAATGTGATGGATGGCGGAAAGAACGCCATTGATATTACCGATTCCGCCATTAATATGGCAAAATCTTTAAAAGAATACTCCGATGAAGCAAAGAAATACGGAGAGTCTTTAACAAAGTATAAAGAAGCAAGAAAGGCCTATGATGATGCTTATCAAGCGCTGGAAGAGGCAAGAAGCAAGAAGGATAATGGTGAGGATATTTCTTTAGATTCCTACATTAGTGATGTAAACAGTAAAGCCGGAGCCTTTGGTACAGCGACCAGAGATCTAAAAGAGAAGCTTTCTTCTTTAAAAGAGAAGGAGAGAGATTTTGTAAAGAACCAGGAATCGTTTAGAAAAGCAGCGGATGAACTGATTAGTAATGCCCAAGAATATGAAAAGAATAAACATGATGTGGATACGTTACAGGATCCTTTGTTTGTGACCTATCATGAAATCAATAATCAGGTGCAAAACAGTTTAGATTCCTATCAAAAGGAATTATACAATGACGGAAAAGAAGATGATGGAAAATTAGAAGAACAGGCGAAAAAACTGGAGTCTTACTCTGCTGAAAAAGATGAAAAAATCGAGGGATATGTAGTTCTATCGGAAATAGAGGATGTGGACCAAAGAACGGCTGCTTTATATGGAGATTTGCAAAATATCATTAAGGGATCTGATGACAGCGTTGATATTGCAACACAGCTTAAGGATTTGTTGTATGAGATTTTGGGAGTAAAAATTTTGTATGACGGTTCCTTAGATTCTAATTTGGATCCCAATGAACTGATTAATCAAAGTGGTGTACTGGACTTGGGAACAGCAGAAATGACAGACAGTATTGTGAATTTGCTCTCTTCTATCACCGACTTCATTACGGCGGTAAGCGGAGCGGATTTTTTGGGAATTTTGAAAGCCCTTGGGTCTTATTTGACCAGCATGGTTACTTTTTTCAAGGGTATATATGATTGGGCAAGTAGCAGACTCCAAAATCTTGGTCGACTTCTTATGTTCAAAGAAAACCTGGGGAAGAACTATCTTCTCTATGGTTACGGTGTCTACAACATGCCTAACAGAACCAATTACAGTGATGGCTCCACTTTAACGGGATATGATTATAGTAATATTTTTGAAATGGCCGGCGGCACCTATAACATAGGCTTCTTAGACGGAGATTTTTGGAATTATCCCAAGATGGACAATGCAGGCGGAAGCGATAAATTATACAAGGGAGCAGAATTAGAGTATCTATTTACCGGTTCCAACTCGGAAAAAGGAGCGCAGGTAGGTACATTCTTTAATATCTTCTTGTTAAGATTACTCACGAATCTTCCTGCTATTGCAGAATCAGATTGGCTTCAGGCATCAAGCATTACAGGTCCTTTTATAGCGCTATTTTTTGTAATCCTTCTTATAATAGAGGCTTTTATTGATATGATTCTTCTGGTCAACAAACAATCCGTTAGTTTTATTAAGCTAAAAGCCTATATGTCTACCGCCGGACTTCCGGATTTACTCAATGACCTGTTACAATGCACCGGCATAAGTGATGCTTTACAGGGTAAGATTAAAGAAAAGACAGAGGGCTTGGCGAAAAAATCCAAAAACAGCAGTAAAGAAACGCAAAGCTCCTCGGATAACGCCGGTGACTCCTCCGGGACCAAAGACTCCTCCGGTACCAGTGACTCATCAAGTACAAATAACTCAGGTGGTGACAGTTCCGGAAAGACCGGAGGGAATGATTCCTCCGGCGGAAAGGATGGTGGGGGTAAGAAAGAAAAAAATAAAGATTTCAAAAAACCCACAGAGGCCATGGGCTTAAAAGATGAGCAAGGCTTTCTGAAGGCGGACTACGGGGAGCATTGTTTGTATTTGATGCTTCTTGGAACAAATCAAGATCAGTATCTTATGCGCTTACAGAACCTTGTGCAATTGGAGGCAAAGGAAAAGTACAAGGAAAAAACGGATTATCATTTGAGCAAAGCTTATACCGGGATTACCGCTACCACAGAGTATCAATTAAATGAATTTGTACCTATTACAAAAAGTACAGGCGGGTTTAAACTGGATTGTACGAAAACGCTTGGGTATTAGAGAACAGTATTATTGTGAGGTTTAAAGTATATATCGGAAACGGAAAGTCGCAGAAAGCTGATGGAAAAAGATTGTATTCGCTTAACAAGTGAAGAAAAAGAAAGATTAATAGAATTTAAGAAGTCAGATAAATTTTTAAAAGCTTATAAACTAATTAAAGAGGAAATCGGACTTGAAGAAAGAAAAAAACTGTATTTTCATTTAAAGGTTTTATTTTGCTTATCAAAATTCTTAAAAAAAGAAATCCAAGGAAGATATCTTGAAGCATTGGAGGGTGAAAGAAAACAAGCTGTTTATTTCAGTATATCAGAATCACTATCTGTTCCAGGTGCCATATACACAGAAAATGCTGGATGCATGGTCAATAGAAAAAGCAGCACTCAGTCTTAAAGAGTTGAATCAAGAGATTAGAGATATGGTAAATATTTTTTATTAGTTATCGATGTAAGACAGTAGAAATAAGGGAAGGCCAATAAATTGCATCAGAGGTGAAAGCATTCACAGAAGTACAATTTTAAAGGAGAAAATAGGAAAATGGCATTAACAGCTGAAGAAGTAGAGAAATTAAAGGAACTTAAACGCACTGAAGAGTTTAAAAAAAACTATAAACTGATAAAAGACGAACTTGTTAAAAGAGACAGGCAAGGTGTAGACATGGCTGCCAAGGGACTAATTTGTCTCTTCGTGATGTGCTATCTGCCTCGTCGTGCAGGCTTTCCTTTGGCAGGAATCTTGCTGTTTGTCTTGATCATCATCCCCTTTTTTAAGAGCAAAAGTGATATCGATTTGGATGATATCTATACAGAACAGATTCTTAATCTGATACTGGGGGCAATCCTTCCGAAGGCTAAGATTCACTCCTGGGGAGAAGAGCCTATAGAGGATGTAAAATATGCGGTTCCCAAGTCCGAGAAGTATAATCAATTCGATGCATTGAAGTTTAATGACGAAAGAAACCTTAGTGTTTGTAATTTGTATGCCTGGCATGAAGAAGAGTACAAGAGTGGAAAGGAAAAACGAACTAAGACAGTGAGGGATTTCCAAGGCGTTTTGTACGCCCTAACTCTGACGGAAGTTTATCAAGGGCATGTACGGATTGTGCCCACAAAGAAACTTGCGCATTTGAATATAGAGACCCAGGGAAAATATGCGGGAGCCTTAGAGGGAGAGCAGAAGATTGATGTGGAGGATGTGCGGCACAATGAAAATTACAACATTTACTGTACGGATGAGATTGCTGCCCGAAAGTTCTTAAGTCCAAGTGTTCTGGCTTGGTTTGATGAGCAGATTTCAGATCAGGGACTTTGTGCCTATCTAAAGGGAAATAAGCTTTACATCAGCAAATATACCAATGAATATATGTTTCCGGTGCCGTACACAAAGAAGAAGCTGAGTGAGTGGTCGGTGGAAAAAGCGGCTCTCTATCTAAAAGACTTAAGTCAGGAAGCAAAGGCTATGGCATCGGTTTTTTCTAAATAGTAATGTAAACAATGGGAACAAAAGAGGTGAGTTATGGATGTTCGAAGTGAAGAGGGAACCATAATGCTGGAATGGGGGATAGGAATGATATTTTCTATCTTTATTCTTATGTTTTTTTTGGCCTTATCCGTTCATTTGTATCAGCGAAACATGTTTACAGCGGCCTGCAATGCGGCGGTAGTGAGAGTGGCAGAGAATTATAAATACGAAGGCTTGGAATACAAAGAGGAGATAACGGTACAAGATATTGAAAATATAGGCTTGTATCGCTATCTTAGTCTGAAACAAATGAATCTTCTCATACACGGAAATGAGAAAGCAAGTAGTTTTTTAGGATTTAGACTTACGAAGTACAGTGGCGGAAATGGTGGCGG
>NZ_DBHIGR010000156.1:0-5227 GCF_057249185.1 Oribacterium sp. | reverse complement strand
GCTGATTACCAAGAACAGGTAAAGAAAAGCTACAACTTAATAATACGAGGAGTTACAAAAATGAGTCATGTTTCCAAATACTTTACCCGACTTACCGTGATTTTCTTTCTCTTTTTTATGCTTTCCTGTACAAAGCAAAATCAAGAAGGGAATACTGTAGAAAGTTCTTCGAAGGTCTCTTCAGAAAGCATAGAGAACAGTTCGGTAGATTCCAAAAAAATTAACCCGGAGAATAGCTCTGTAGATTCCAAAGAAATAAGTAAGAATAGTGTCTCGACAGGTAAGGAATCATCAAAGGAAGAAACTACCAAGCCTCCATTGGAAAGCCTAAACGAAAATCAAGTACAGGCTATCCAAACTGCAAAAGACTATCTTGATACTATGCACTTATCCCAAACAGAATTATTGCAAATGCTTACCGTGGAAAATATAGATTTGGAAGATGCAAAGTTTGCCATAGAATATCTCAATATAGATTGGAATCAAGAGGCACGAAAGAAAGCCAAGGAATATTGCAAGCATAAAATCGGGTTTTCCAAAGAGAAATTAAAAGCACAGTTGCTTTTCGACCACTTCACGGAAGAGGAAGCGGATTTTGCCCTGAGCCATATTAACGTGAACTGGATAGAGCAAGCTGAGATTGTTGCAAAAGAATACATGGAGGACGGCGTTAGCTCCAAAGAGGATTTAATAGATGCCCTGATGAATGAAGGATTTACAAAGAAAGAGGCGGAAAAGGCAAGTTTAAGGAGCTTTAAAAAGTCAAAATAAATGTTCTCCTAGGTACTGTAGATATCACTTCTATGCCCGACAGTCAATGCAAGGATAATCAGCTCTTTATCTTGTATAAGACAGAGTAAGCGATAATCTCCGATTCTATACCGCCATTGTCCACTTTTGTTAGCGGTAAGCCCTTTTCCATGAGCCCTGGGATTTTCGCAATTTTGCAGATTTTTCCCAATCCAGGATTTGATCATCTGTTGCGTGTATTTGCCCAGTTTTTTGAACTCCTTATCAAATCGAGGAGTTGTTTCTACATGGTAGCTCATAGATCCAGTTCCTTCCATAGCTCCTCAATCGGTCTGGATTTACAGCCGGTATTCTTATATTCCTGATAGGCTTCGTTGGCAAGGCTAATATCATACTCCTCTTCAATGCGTTCAAACAAAGCCCTTTTGAAAGCCTCTCCTAAAGACATTGCATGAAGCTTAGCATAGCTTTCCGCAAGTGCTTTTTCCTCCTCATTCATTCGAATTGAAAATGCCATTTTTTTACCTCTATTTCGAAAATTATTTGCTGTACTTTATATGCAAAGTATGTACAAACTTATTATGTAGTACATTATACTACTCCACTTATTTATTATCAACTCTAAATAGAATCTGTTATAATCCTTTCAAAAAGGAGGCGTTATGGCTTGTCAATGGAAAAACAGCAGTGCAGAAATGATTTCATACCACGATAAAGAATGGGGCGTACCCACCCATGAGGATCAAAAGCTCTTTGAATATTTACTTTTAGAATCCATGCAGGCCGGTCTTAGTTGGGCCTTGATTCTTCGAAAAAGAGAAACTCTTCGAAGCTGTTTTGCAAACTTTTCCCCTGAAAAGCTCGCAGCATTCACGGAAGAAGATATTGCAAGAATCATGCATACGGAAAATATGATTAAGTCGGAGCGAAAAATCAGAGCCATGATTCAAAATGCCAAGGCATTTTTAGTCCTGCAAAAAGAGGAGGGAAGCTTTGATGCCTATCTTTGGAAGTTTTCCGGCGGAAAAAGCCTTTGTTATCAGGGGCATGAAAAGGGAGAAATGCCGACGAAAAATGCTCTTTCCGAAGCAATCAGTAAGGATTTAAAAAAACGGGGCTTTCAATATACCGGCCCCGTCATTGTCTATTCTTTTTTACAAGCCTGCGGTGTTATTAACGACCACGAAGAAGACTGCCCCTGCTATCAGGCACTCCGCAGGGCTTATCCTTATGAAGAGGTGGAGGAAACATTTTTCTCTTGATAAGGAGGCTATAGCACTCTCATAAATCTATCTTTGTATTCAGGCTATAGCTATTTCCTAAAACAGTATCTCTTACTAAAGCAATATAGCCTGCTCCAGCAAGCTTCCCTCCTCATATCCATAGGAAGAGATTCTATCATAAACTTTCTTCTGCCATTCCCCGGAAAAGCTGCCGTCTTCATTGATAAAAAACTCGGCACTTAAGAAGCGTATAATCATAAACTCGGAGGTTTTTTGTGCAAATCCGTCTCCCTGGCTAAAATCAATGCCTGCTCCGGTGTTTCTGGTCATGGCAGCTTCCAAAATAGGAAGAGTCAATTCATTGGCAGGAATCGCCATATCCGGAAAATCGAAGAAGCCCCCCTTCTCCTTGGTATAGATTCCTAAACGAGAAATGGTTCCGTTGGTTACCATTTTCACTCTTCGAATGGCACTTAAAGGAATACTGTGCTTAGCGCCGGTGATAAATCCTCCGGAAAGACGAATCTCTTTTTCTTTTAAATTAAAGCCGATAGGAATGTCCAGACTGTCTATATTATTGGGAAATTCCGCTCCCAACTTATTTCTGGCAAAGGCCAAAAGCAAGGTCTTGGTTTCCGCAATATTATGTCCCCCATGACCGCCCTGCGTATCGGTCTCTAGGTCAGGATGCTTTAAATTTTTCCCGTGAAGATCCTGGAAAATTAAAGAATAAAGCATATTGGAGTTACAATATCGCATGGGAAGAATCGCTCCCACCTCGGAAAAAGAAAGGGTAAAGGACTTCTTCCCTTCCACTGAAATTCCTTCTTCCGTAATACAAAGCTTCCGTCCTCCCGCTTCAAATACCGCCTTACGATTTCCTAGAACACTTCTCATTTACTTTCCTCCTATTCTCCTCTTGCATATCTCCTAGTCATTATGTAAACTTAATTTGTTTATAAAATAATATTTATTTTACAAAATATAAGCTAAAAATAGCAAGAGGGAAATCCATGAAAATCACCAAAATCCAATGTCCTAACTGCAATGGTCAATTATCCGTTCCTGAGGGAATGAAGGAAGGATTTGTGCAGTGTAAATTCTGTAATACCAAGGTCTATTTGGAGCCTCATAAACCGGATATTACCCAAAATATCACCATAAAAAATGTGAATTATAATAAGGAAAGACCTGTTCCAAACAACGTACGAGGCAAATATCTTTTGCAAAGCTGTGCAGTGGGCACTGTAGTAGTGGTGATGTCAATCCTTCTATTTATTTTACTAAAGACAGTCTTTTCTTCTAGCGGAATAGAGCTTCCCACCGACCAATATCGCAGTACAGTGCAGGATCCGGTAGTGATTTCCTTTGTGGAGAAGGCATTTTCCAAGAATCTTTCTCAAATCACAAGGGAAGACTATAATTCCTTAAAATTCCTGTCCATCTCAAAAGATTTAGATGAAGAAAACTGGTGTTTTTCTTATGCCGAGAAGCTGGATGAAGAGGGAAATCCCGTGGAAGAAAAGACTCTTTATTTTCCTGCTACGGAAAACATTCCACGGCAGGAGATTCAGCCCTTCGCCGGTTTGGAAAATCTGGCACTGGGACAAGACCTGGACTTCGATAGCGACAGTCAAGACAATCAAGATTTAAAAAATCTAAAAGAGTTAAAATACTTTTCTGCTATAGGAAACAATTCGGAAGGCTTCCGAGAGCTTTTGTTAAGCTTGGCAAAGCCGGAACAGATACTCGGTCTTAGCGGTATTTACCTCCGTGATGACGTTGTTCCCTACAGCATTTCCTCTGACAAAACAAAAGATATCACGGATATTTTCACACCCTTTTCTTCCCTGAAAAGCCTTTCCATCAGGGTGGATTCTGACTATGAGGGAGGACTGCTTTTTTTAAGACACTTTCCTAACTTAGAGAATTTATCCCTTTATACCTCTGCGGATTTAGCTCCTTTAGCCACTTTAAGCAATTGTAAAACTCTGAGTCTGTCGGGTTCCTCTGATACCCCCTTGGAAAATATCTCCGTCCTCTCCGGTATGCCCCAAATGGAGAATCTCAGCTTATCCCATGTACTGTCCGTAAAGGATTTAAACTTTACCCAAAATATGCCTAAGTTAAAGTCTCTTGAGCTCGAGAGCGTACCTATACTCTCTTTAGACGGTTTAGCCAATCACCCCTCATTAAACACGCTTTCCATTGATAGCTGTTATGAGTTAACAAATGGAAACGCCATTGCCGGTCTCAGCGCTTTACAAAGCCTGCATCTGGGCGTTCTACAGTATGACTTTTCCCTACCGGATTTGCAAAATTTAACTGCCTTGGAAGAAGTTCTTTGTAACTCCAGGTATCTCGGTCATTTTTCCCATATGCCCTCGATTAAGAGTCTCTACTGTTTTCTGGATGGAGACGAGATAAGCGCCGAGCCCCTTCGTGGAATGAACTCTTTAAGCACTCTGGTAGTTTCCGGTTCCATGGATTATATATCTAACGACTGGGAAAATATTTTACAAGACTTACCAAGCCTTGAAAAACTGAGTATTCTGGGAGATCCTTTATACACTTTAAGAGACTATCGTGGGCTATTCTCCGGTATCAAAGTAAAGGAGCTGATTTTTGATGAAAATGTCATTGATTCAGCTCACACGCCTCAGATTCCCCTATCCCTTAGTAAGATGGAAGATAACAACACTACGGAGACCTTGATTCTCACCCAGGCAGAAATCAAAAATCTGGATGATGATTCCGATAATTTTACGGCCAATGCCAAAGCCTTTCTCTCCCATTTTAAAGCGATAAAGAAGCTTGGACTTCGTGGAAATAAGCTGGGGAATCTGGATTGTTTAGAGGGCCTCAGCACTCTGGAAGAGCTGGACATTTCCGATAACTATATTACCGACATCAGCGCATTACGGAATTTACCCAATCTGAAAAAAGTAAAGCTATCCGGAAACTCCATTGTAAATATGGAGCTCCTGCCGGATAGCGTGGAAGTTGTAGAGGAATTCTAAAAATATTTTACTACTCTTCATCCGAATCATAATTCGTAGTTTCCGCTATATCATCTTTCATCGCCAAAATACTTTGGCTCATACAGAAAAATACAGATTAATACAGTAAAGCAATGGCCTCTTTGATGCAATCTTCGCAGCTGCAAAGAGGCTTTTCTTTGCCTATGCCTCTTAAATCCTTGCAAATGCTGGCTCCGCAACGCTCAACAAAATCCTGAAAAAGATGGGCGGCCT
>NZ_DBHIGR010000155.1:0-5305 GCF_057249185.1 Oribacterium sp. | reverse complement strand
CCACGGCTTGAAAATCCCCATCCTTTAAAGCACCGATAGGAAGCACCATATCAATTTCATCAGCCCCGTCTTCCACAGCACATTTGGCTTCAAAGGCTTTAGCTCTTGTAGACATTGCGCCCAAAGGAAATCCGACCACGGAACAAACCTTGACATCACTGCCTGCTAAAGATTTCTTCACCAATGGAACATAAACACTGTTCACACAAACAGAGGCAAAGCCATGCTCCTTAGCCTCTTGACAATAGCGGACCACCACATCCTTCCCCGCCTCCGGCTTTAACATAGTATGATCAATCTTTTTCGCAATATCCATCAAACCCTCCTAATTTATCATTCTTATATGCTCAACAATGTAAGTATACAGTTCATTATAACAAAAAATCAGATAGTGTGAACAATAACACACTACCTGATTTTATAGTTCTGTATAAAGCTTGTTATTTCCTTCTATGTCATCTTGGAATAAGGGGCAATCTGAGCCCGCGGGTACTTGCGAAAAACAAGAGAAACGCAGTTTTTCGCTTAGTATCCCCTGCCGGGCGAAGTTAGCGGGAGCGTGCCCCTGTTTCAAGGTGGCATGGAAGGAAATGCTAAGATATTTATCAGAACTCCCTACGCCTGCTCTCTGATTTTGTTCTGCGCCACCGTCAGCATCAGCTTGATTCTATTCAGCTGGTTTACCTCGGATGCTCCTGCATCATAGTCTACCGCAATAATGTTGGCACCGGGGTTATGGCGCTTTAATTCCTTGATAACACCCTTACCTACGATGTGGTTGGGGAGACAGCCGAAGGGCTGGGTACAAACAATATTATCCACACCCTCGTCAATCAGTTCCAGCATTTCTCCGGTTAAGAACCATCCTTCACCGGTCTGATTTCCTAAGGAAACATACTGTCTTGCCTTATCCGCCAATTCCCGAATATCTCCGGGGGCAGTAAAGTGCTTGGACTTTTCCAGTTCCTTTCTTGCAGTCTTTCGGAAGGATTCCAAAAGGCTAATGGCAATATTACAGAAGGTCTTTCCTTTCCAGGAAGCCCCCAGATTCTCATACTTAAAGTTCTGGTTATAGAAACAGTAGAGTAGGAAGTCCATAAGATCCGGCATTACCGCCTCAGCCCCTTCCTTTTCCAAAAGCTCTACAATATGGTTATTGGCAAGAGGGGAGAACTTTACCAGAATTTCTCCCACAATACCAACCTTTGGCTTCTTTACATTGGTGTTCATGGGCAGGGCATCAAAATCTCTAATAATACCCTTTACGTTTTTTCCAAACTCCAGGAAAGGAATATTTTTCTTGGAAAGACTTTCTTGACAGATCTTCTTCCACTTTTGATGTAAAGCCTCTGCGGAACCCTCCTGCAACTCGTAGGGACGGGTGCTGTAAAGAAGACGCATAAAAAGGTCTCCGTAGACAATTCCCTGCATTGCCTTGGTGAGAAGAGGAATGGTCATAGTAAAGCCGGGGGTAGATTCCATTCCGTTGGCATTTAAGGAAATAACCGGAATCTGTCCCATGCCCGCCTTGTCCAAAGCTCTACGGATAAAGCCGATATAGTTGGAGGCACGACAGCCTCCTCCGGTCTGGGACATAATAACCGCTGTCTTTTCCAAATCATATTTTCCGGAAAGTAAAGCCTCCATAACCTGTCCTACCACAATAATGGAAGGATAGCAGGAGTCGTTGTTTACATACTGCAATCCCGTATCGATGGCGGAACGGTTGTCATTGTCCAAAACCACCAGATTATAGCCCTCGGAACGAATAGCCGGCTCAATCAGCTCGAAGTGAAGAGGGGACATCTGAGGACAGAGGATGGTATAGCCCTCCTGCTTCATATCCTTGGTAAAGAGGGTTCTCTTATAGCTTTCGGAACGAATGGTTCTCTTATAATTCTTTTCTGCTCGAACACGGATAGCCGCAAGGAGGGAACGGATACGAATTCTTGCCGCTCCTAAATTATTTACCTCGTCAATCTTTAATACGGTGAAAATCTTATCGGAGCCGTTCAAGATGTCCTTCGCCTGGTCTACCGTTACCGCATCCAGTCCGCAACCGAAGGAGTTTAACTGGATAAAGTCCAGATTTTCCTGGGTCTTGACAAAGGCAGCGGCCTTATAGAGACGGGAATGATACATCCACTGATCCGTAACAATGATGGGACGTTTTACCTCTGCCAAATGGGAGATGGAGTCCTCCGTTAAAACTGCAAAGTTAAAGGAGGTAATCAGCTCAGGAATACCGTGATGGATTTCAGGATCGGCATGGTAGGGACGACCGGCCAAGACAATTCCTCGATTGCCGGTCTTTTCCATCCACATCAGGGTTTCTTCCCCTTTTTCCTCAATGTCCTTTCGGGACTGTAAAAGCTCTTCCCAAGCCAGATGAGCTGCTTCTCGGATTTCTTTCTCCGTAAAGTTCCATTCTTTAAACTTTTCTCCGATTTTTTCCAGAGTCCAGTCTCCGGCAGGCTTGATGGAGTCCTGAATATCCTTGGGGTGAACAAAGACCTTGCAAAGCTGGTCCGTTAAAATCTTTTCATTGGTGAAGGCCAGGAAGGGCTTCATAAAGAGAATGCTCTTTTCCTCCAGATTCTCCACATTGTTCTTGATATTTTCCGCATAGGAGGTAACCATGGGGCAGTTGTAATGGTTTCCCGCATCCGGTGTTTCATTTCGCTCATAAGGAATACAGGGATAGAAAATGAACTTCTGATCCTTGGCGATTAGCCATTCAATATGTCCGTGTACCAGCTTGGCAGGGTAACATTCGGACTCGGAAGGAATGGATTCGATACCCATTTCATAAAGCTTTTTGTTGGAAGAGGGGGAGAGCACGGTTCTAAAGCCAAGCTCCTTAAAGAAAATGGCCCAGAAGGGGTAATTTTCATACATATTCAGGACACGGGGGATTCCCACCTCTCCACGCTTAGCTTCTTCTATACTTAATGGCTCATAGCCGAAAATTCTCTTAATCTTGTACTTAAAGAGGTTTGGCACTTCGGATTTCGCCTTAGGCTTTCCTGCACCTCTTTCACAACGGTTTCCGGAGATAAAGCTTCGTCCTCCTCCGAAGTTACTGATGGTCAGCACACACTTATTGCTGCAAAGCTGGCAACGGCCCATGGTGGTTTCGTATTCCAGATTTACAATCTTATCTAATGGAAGCATAGTAGTCTTTTTGTAGCCGCTGGCATCCAAAAACTCCTTATCCGCTTCCCCGGCCAGAATTTCATTTTCCAGCTTATCGGTTTCAATGCTGTATCGCTCTCTGGCAATCAGGGCTGCACCGAAGGCACCCATGATACCGGCAATGTCCGGACGGGTTACATTTTGTCCCAGAATCTGCTCTAAGGCTCTGAGAACGGCATTATTATAGAAGGTTCCACCCTGTACCACGATATGCTTACCAAGCTCCTTGGGATTGGTAACCTTAATAACCTTGTATAAAGCATTCTTTACTACGGAGTAGGCAAGACCTGCGGAAATATCCGCTACGGTAGCGCCCTCCTTCTGAGCCTGCTTTACATTGGAATTCATAAATACGGTACAACGGGATCCTAAATCCGTAGGCGTCTTTGCGAACAAAGCCTCCTGAGAGAAGTCAATGACGTTATAGCCTAAGGATTTTGCAAAGGTCTCCAGGAAAGAACCGCAACCGGAGGAGCAGGCTTCATTTAACTGCACATTATCCACGGTGCCGTCCTTAATATGAATACACTTCATATCCTGTCCGCCGATGTCCAAGATACAATCCACATCCGGCTCAAAGAAGGATGCGGCATAGTAGTGGGCAATGGTTTCCACCTCTCCCTCGTCCAGCTGGAAGGCGGACTTTAAGAGAGCTTCTCCGTAACCGGTAGAGCAGGAGTAACTGATCTCCGCACCCTCCGGAAGCTTTTCTTTGATTTCCTTCATGGCTCTGATAGCCGTGGCAATGGGAGAACCTTCATTTCCGGAGTAAAAGGTATAAAGCAGTTCACCCTCTTCGGAAATCAAAGCCACCTTGGTGGTAGTGGAACCTGCATCAATTCCCAGGAAGATTTTTCCCTTATAGTTGGATAAGTCTCCGGTAGGCACCTTGGCCTTATCATGACGAGCAATGAAGCTTTGGTAATCCTCTTCTTTTTCAAAGAGACAGTCCATACGCTTGATTTCACTGTCCATTTCAATGCCGGCACGAAGACTCTTGACCAGGCTTGCCAGAGGAACTTCTTTTGCATTTTCTTCTATACTTAAGGCAGAACCAATGGCGGCAAAGAGATGAGAATTATCCGGATTGATAATGGCATCTCCCTCTAGCTTTAGAGTACGGATAAAACTGTTTCTTAATTCCGACATAAAGTGGAGCGGGCCTCCTAAGAAGGCAACATTTCCGCGGATAGGCTTTCCCTGAGCCAAACCGGAAATAGTCTGATTACATACGGCCTGGAAAATGGAGGCAGCCAAATCTTCTCTGGCAGCGCCTTCATTGATTAAAGGCTGAATATCCGTCTTCGCAAAAACACCGCAGCGGGCTGCGATGGGATAGATCATCTGGAAATTCTTGGCCAATTCATTCAGGCCGGAAGCATCCGTATCCAAAAGAGAAGCCATCTGATCGATAAAGGAACCGGTACCTCCGGCACAGATTCCGTTCATTCTTTGGTCAATACCGCCCTTGAAGTAGATGATCTTCGCATCCTCTCCCCCAAGCTCGATGGCTACATCCGTCTTAGGATAGAACTCCTTTAAGGAATTTGCCACAGCCACAACCTCCTGACAGAAGGGCTGGCCCATGTGCTTAGCCAAACTCAATCCGCCGGAACCGGTGACCATGCAGGTCAGACTGCAATCCCCCAGTTTTTCCTTTGCTTCCTCCAGTAAATCTGCCAATGTTTCCTGTATATTGGCAAAGTGTCTTCGATAGTCTGAAAAAAGAAGGTTCTTCTCTTGATCCATAATGGCGACTTTCACCGTTGTAGAACCGATATCTATTCCCAGTCTATAAGTTCCTGTCATAAATTCACCCATTTCTATACTTTCTAAGCAAGTGTGTAAAAAGTTGCCTTTCTCCCATAGGAAAAAGTTCAAGGACTTACTCTAACACAAAGGAAGGGGGGCAACAATAAAGCCTTTCTAAAAAAATAATAAAAAGAGCTTTGCTTAATAGAATTTTAATAAAAACCATAAGACAATCCTAATTTCATCTTGAAAAAGCCAGGGGAGACAAGTATACTCATGCGGTGCAAGAAGATATCAAAAGACAACAGTGGAAGAGCGGGAGAAAAGAAATTTGCTCAGCTTGAAAGCGAATCAAAGA
>NZ_DBHIGR010000154.1:0-5307 GCF_057249185.1 Oribacterium sp. | reverse complement strand
CGGCTTCGGTTTGATGGGACATGCTTTGGAGATGGCAGAGGCCAGTAAGGTGACTTTTCACCTAGATTCTTCCGCCATACCCTATATTCCGGAAAGCTTGGAGTATGCGGAATTGGGTATGATTCCGGCAGGGGCTTACGCTAACCGGAAGTTCCAGGAGGGAAAAGTGGATGTCAGCAGAATTTCCACGGCATTTCAGGATTTACTTTTTGATCCCCAGTCCTCCGGAGGATTGCTTTACAGTATTCCCATGGAAGAAAAGGAAAGAGCACTGGAAGCTTTTGAAAAGGCAGATTTAGATACGACGGTATCCTGTATAGGAGAAGTAAGGGAATTAGAAGAGAAAAATATTATTCTCTACTAAAAAACTTGCAAAGCAATAGCAAATAAGGCAACAAGGAGACGTAGCATGAATATTAAACAGCTAGAAGCATTTGTTCGTATCGTTAAAAACAAAAGTTTTTCACAAACGGCCAAGGAATTATATCTTACCCAACCTACAGTGAGCTCTTATATCAGTAGTTTGGAAGAGGACTTGGGGGTACAGCTTTTTAACAGAACTACAAAAGAAGTGCATACCACCAATGAAGGAGAGCAGATTTATCTCTATGCCAAGGACATTGTGAATCTTTCCAATAAGATTCGGAATGCTTTTAAAGATGAAGAGAAGGAAGAGGTAAATGAAATTATTATTTCCGCATCCTCCATTCCGGCGCAATACCTGCTTCCGGGCATTTTGGCAAACTTTAGCAAACGATACCCAAATACAGAGTTTCGTATTCATGAGACAGACAGCAAGGGAGCTGTTACCGATGTGGCAGAGCATCGGTCGGATTTGGCTTTTTCCGGATCCATCGTTCCCATGTCTAACTGCAATTTTCTGCCTTTCTATGAAGATGAATTAATTTTGGTCACACCCAATACGGAATTTTACCAGAATAAGCAGAAGGAAGGAGATCTTTCTTTCTTGCGAAAGGCAGATTTTGTTATGCGGGAGAATGGTTCCGGCACGAAAAAAGAGGCGATAAATCTTTTAACACAGATGGGCTTAAAACCGGAGGAGTTAAAGGTGGTGGCTCGTTTTGCCAATACCGGTGCCATCTTGCTTTCCGTTAAGGAAGGCATTGGGGTAGCCATAGTTTCCCGTCTTGCAGCAAGAAATGCTATAAAGAATAAGGAGCTTTTGGATTTTCCGCTGCAGGAGGACGGATATTTTCGTAAAATTTATTTGGTTAGCAACAATCATTATCCCATGAGCAATCGGGTGAAGCTGTTCTTACAGATGATGCAGAATCATGTTGAAAAGCAGAAGATTTTATAAAGGATATTCATGAAGGAAAATTATAAGCTTATCGTTGCCTATGACGGCTCCCGATATTTTGGATTTGAAAAACAGAAGGATCAGGAAGCGACCATTCAGGGCAAGCTGGAAGGGGTATTTTCCAGAATTCCGGGAAATGAAGAGGGAGTAGAGATTATCGGTGCCTCCAGAACCGATGCAGGGGTGCATGCCAGAGGGATGTGTGCCAATGTATTTTTGGATACGGAGCTTTCCGAGGAAGAGATTCAGGATTACGGAAATCGTTATCTTCCGGAAGATATTGCCATTGTCTCTGTAAAGAAGGTCAGCCCCCGCTTTCATGCCAGATACAATGCCTTGGGGAAAATCTATCGATATTCCTGCTATATCGGAAGAACAAAACCGGTTTTTGATCGAAAGATTTTGCTCCATTTGGAGGAAGAGCCTGATTTGGAGGCTATGCAGGAGGCGGCGAAGTTTTTGATCGGAAAACAGGATTTTAAATCTTTCTGCGGTAATCCTAAGATGAAGAAATCCACTATTCGTTCTATAAGCAGTATTCGTATTCAAAAAAGTCAAAATCTGCTTCGATTTTACTTTGAAGGCAGCGGATTTTTGCAGTACCAGATTCGGATTATGGTAGGGACACTTCTGGAAGTAGGCTATCATAAAAGGAAAGCCGGGGATATACCCGGGATTATTGATGCAAAGGATAGGCAGCAAGCCGGTTACACGGTACCGGCAAAGGGACTTTGTCTTATGAAGGTTCTTTACGATTAGAAAGGATTGAAATTGAAAAAAGCGTTGTTATTCTCCTTGGGAATAAGCATTTTATCCATAGTATGCATTGTTTTAATAGGCTTAAGTCTGCTGTCCGGTCGTTTTTTTCCCGGAACCTATATTGAGAATGTCGATGTTTCTCTTTTAAAGAGGGAAGAAGCCCGGGAATTATTCTCACAGAAAAGACAGGATGCCTATCATCTTGTTATCATCGATAAAAACGGTCATCAGGAGAATCTTTATGGAAAGGATATTCAGCTTCGTTATGATTCCGACTTTTCTCATATTCCCAAACCGGATTCCTTCTATCTCCTGTTCTCTCTGGGAAAGAAAAAGAATTATGATTTAGAAGGCAGTCTGCATTATGATGAAGCGGCTTTGGATGCTTTTATTAACAAGTATCTTGAAAAGCATGACAGTGATGAAGAAGCAAGGGCTGCGTTCCTTACCGCCTATATTCCCGGAAAGGGCTATGCGGTGGGAGATGAGCAGTGGAGCGGGAAAATCGATCGGGATAAATTTCGGACTATGCTTATTCAGGCCATTTCGGAAGGAAGTTCCCGAATTGATCTTCGAGAGGGAGATTTTTATCAAAAGCCCGAGGCGAAAACGGAAGAGCTAAAACCGGTGGCGGAGGAAAAAAATAAAAGCTTGCAAGCTCTTCTTCGGTACAACTTTTCCGGTGAGACAGTTGAACTGACCCCGGACCGATACCACCAATGGATGGAAAACGGAGAATTCAATAAAAAGGCATTAAAGGACTATGTAAAAGAGCTAAAGGCGCTTACCGACACCGCAGGGAAAGAAAGAGCTTTTCATACAGAAGACGGAAGAGTACTTTTGTTGAAGGGAAAATACGGTTTTTCTCTTTCCGTAAAAAAAGAAGAAGCGGCACTTCTTACAAATTTAAAGTCCAATGAAGCGGTATCCAGAGAAGCGGAGTATGACACGGTGGCACCGGGAAGAGGAGCCTCCGATTTAGGAAATACCTATGTGGAAGTGGATATTGCAAAACAAAAAATATTTTATGTAGAAAACGGAGAAATCAAGCTTAGCTCTGACTGTGTGACCGGAAACGTATCCAGAAACAACGGAACACCGGATGGTATTTATCCCCTTACCTATAAGACAAAGAATGCTACTTTGAAGGGTGAGGATTACGAAACCAAGGTGAGCTATTGGATGCCCTTTAATCGAGGAATCGGTTTTCATGATGCTTGGTGGAGAAACCGGTTCGGAGGAAATATTTATCTAAGAGGAGGATCTCATGGATGCGTGAATCTCCCTCCCCAGATTGCAAAGGATTTGTACCAGTTTGTTTATCAGGGAATGCCGATTATTTGCCATCATTAATGGAAAAAAGTATAGTAGAAAGAAGGATGAGAAGTGCAAGGGGAAGATAAGCAAAAGCAGGAAGTACTGAGTATGCAAAAGACCGGAGAAGCTTTTGCTCATGAAACCAAGGGAGAGGGTTCAGAGGAAAAAGAAAGAAAATCCTATGGGAGAAAGGGGAAAAGTCCTTTTCTCCTCTTTTTCGTTCTTTTGCCGTTTTTACTTTCAGGAATTTTTCTCTATGGGGTATATCGTTATGGGAATAATGTGATAGCGGAAAGAAATCGGCATAACGGTGAAACCGTCGTTGCAGAGCAGGAGGAAAAGCCGGGAGAACAAAAGGAGGATAAGCTTTCCAACAGTATCAACAAATTAAAGAAAAAAGGAGAGCTTAAGCTTCTTTTTCTTGGAAATGATTATTTAAAGGGGGAGAATGACTTTTTCACCACTGTTCAGGGAGCGCTGGAAGACAAATACGGTGGAAAGGTGGAATGGAATGTTCCTGAGCTCCCCGGGAATGCCACAGCCTTATCCGGCTATCTTAAATTGCAGGAGGAAGAGCTTAGCGGAGATTTGATTTTCCTTTCCTTCTCGGATTATGACAATCCCTATACCTTTCCTTACTATTACGAGCTTTTGCTTCGGGAATGTCAAAGAAAATTTCCGGAAGCGGAAATTTTATGTTTGATTGGAGACCGGGCATTTGCAGAGGATAAGCATACCAAGGACAATGCCTTTGTGGTAAAGAATCTTGCGGAGTACTATGGCTTGGAAGTTATGAATCTTGCAGAGCTTATGGCCAGAAAGCAAACGGATCCTAAAGCCTTTTTGACGGAAGGGGAGGCCTATTCCGCCTTTGTTCGGCGCTTTTATCCCAATGCCTTTTTAGAGGCAATAGAAAAACCTGCAAAGGAAGGACAGGAGAGTTCGACGAAAAGCGAAGAAAACAAGCAGGATAGCTTAAAGACTCCCTTAAATGCTCTATTGGAACAGGAGCCCTATTGCATAAAGATTTCCAAAGAAGAATTTCAAGAAATCGGAGACACAGGATTACTGCTTCCAAGGGAAAAAATGGAAGCAGTAGGCGTATCAGGCAAAAGCGGAATCTTGGCCCAGTCTCTTTCTATGGTTTCCGGAGTAAATCAAGGGAATTGTCTTGTGGACGGGATTCTTACAGCCAGCTACAGTATGGAAGGTAGCAGCTATTTAGGCATATACACGAAGGAAGTTCTTCCCAAGGGACAGATTCTTTTGCTCTTTGCCTCTAAAGAGGAAAGGGAGAATTTTCATGAGCTGTATATGCTCTCCGGAGTTCCTTTGGAAAGGGGACTGGAGAACGGAACAGCCCTTCCTGTTCCGGAAATGCCCGCAGCAGAGACTGCCGGAGCGGAAGCTTCTTCCGAGGCGGTAGCGGAATCCCAGGCAACAAGCCAGGCCGCTTCTTCGGAAAATACCGAAGCAACAAAAGCGGAAGAGAAGCCTGCTGCAAAACAGGAAGAAAAGAAGACGGAGACAAAAAAGCAAGAGGAAAGCAGCTCGGAAGAATATATTATTTCCGACCAGGGGCCCGGAGATGTACGATAAAGAGATTCGGGAAAGTCTATTCTTCTTTTTGGAAGAAAGCTACGGAAAGTCCAGAATACTGGAAGAAAAGGTTATTGGAAGAGCCCGGGCAGACTGTGTTCTTATACAGGAAGACAGCTTTATGGGGATTGAAATTAAATCGGACCATGACAGCTATAGTCGACTGGAAGGACAGGTAAAAAATTATAATCAATATTTTGACTACAATATGGTGGTAGTGGGCAGTAAACACGCCCACAGCATAGAAAGTCATGTTCCCTCCTTTTGGGGGATTATCACGGTGGAAGAGGTAGAAGGGAAATGTGATTTTT
>NZ_DBHIGR010000153.1:0-5369 GCF_057249185.1 Oribacterium sp. | reverse complement strand
CAGTATATTGTTGTGGGAGGAATGCCCAATGTTGTCCAAAACTTTGTGGATTCCAAGCAAATGAATCTGGTTTTACAGATGCAAAGGGATATCCTTCATTCCTATCAGGATGATATGTTGAAATATGCTGAAAAGGCGGATAAGGGAAGAATTCGAGATTGTTTTAGCTCCATTCCGAAACAGCTGAGTAAGGAAAATAAAAAATTTCAGTATTCTCTTGTGAAAAAGGGAAGCACTGCCTCTCAGTATCTTGGCAGCCTGCAATGGATAGAGGATGCAGGCATAATCAGCCGTTGCTATAATTTGACGACTCCGGAATTGCCCCTGTCCGGTAATGCCATTCCGGATATTTTCAAAGTGTATATGAATGATACAGGCCTGTTTGTAGCGATACTGGACGATGGTACTCAATTCGATATTTTGCAGGGAAATCTTTATAGCTATAAAGGCGCCATTTTTGAAAATCTAATTGCCGGAGTTTTCCAAAAAATGGGAAGAAAGCTTTACTATTTTCATAAAGATACCGGTTTAGAAGTGGATTTTGTGATTCGCTACCGGGGAAAGGCTACATTGATTGAGGTGAAAGCCTCCAACGGAAATACGAAAAGCACGAAGACTATCCTGAAAAATAAGGATAAGTATCATGTGGAACAGGCTATTAAAATCGGAGATTATAATCTGGGACGAGAAGGGGAGATATTGACTGTACCGCATTATATGGCGTTTTTGCTTAGGGGAGTGTAAGGAAAAGAATGATTGCGGGGGAATTGAATTTATAAAATGAAGTGCGGAAAATCACATTCATCAGTGATTTTTCCGCAGCTTTTTTTATTCCTCCACATCTCCAATAATATACATGGTCATTCTGGCGGTACAGAAGAGCTTATCTTCCTCGTCTTTAACCGTCACGTCCTGCACTACCGTGGTTTTTCCCTTGTGCAGAGCATTACATTCCACAAAGAGCTTTGTGGCTCCCGCCGGGCGGACGTAATTAATGTTGCCGGAGAGGGTGACATTTTTTACTCCGTAGGCATAGGCGGCCATGCCGGAGGCAATATCGCAGAGGGTGTAAAGGGCACCGCCATGAACGGCACCATAATGATTCAACATTTTCTCTGTAGCTTCAATGCTGTAGAGGCAGTGTCCCGGCTCGATTTCTAAAAGCTCTATCTTGTCAAAGCCGGATAATTCCTGAATATGGGCATGAACGCCCTCCATTACCTTTTCTCTCATTTTCATCCCCTTTTTAAATCCTTGTGTGCGTAAGAAATAGATGATTCTTCTACGCTCCGGATTCATCTATACAACAGAATCGTTTTGTGAAGTCTATAGCGAATACGGCTTTCCGGGAAAATGTTGAACGTGCTTTAGCCGTTTCGGGCATTCAGTATAGCATTTCTTTTCCATAGTTAAAATGCCTAATTGGACGATTCCTGTTTTTAATACTTGCTTGAGTCACGGGGAAAGTTTAAGTTATTTTACTTTCGTATAGAATCTATACGGAAAACTCTAATTTTTTGCAAAAATTCTATAAACTTAAGAAAAATTCCTTTTCAAGAAAACGAAACTACAGTAGTATGTGAACTGGAAAAAGCTCTATTTTTTTGAAAAGGAGAATGATTATGAAGAAGCCGGACAAAAACAAGATGGGAAGAATCGGGAAGATGCTTGTCTTAGGAACAGCTTTACTAAGCATGGCAACCCCTATGGCTGCTTTTGCCAAGACCGACAGAGTGGATACTCCGGGAACCTGGCGGAAGCAGGGAGAGAAATGGCAATTTGTCAGAGAGTATGGAGCACCGGAAAAGGGCTGGCTGGTTTATAAGAGTGACTGGTATTATCAAAGTCCTGTTGAGGATTTGATGGAAACAGGCTGGCTGAACCTTCAGGGAAAGACTTATTTTCTTAGTACGGAAAATAATGCAAGCTTCGGTCATGTTGTAACGGGCTGGCAGTGGATTGACGGCTATTGCTATTATTTTGAAGAGGCGGATCAGGCGGATTACGGGGTTCTGTTCACCGGTGGAAAAACCAAGGATGGCTACTATGTGGATGCCAATGGTCGTTGGTTAAACGGTGCAGGAGGAGAGCCTGTTTATATCAGCGGTAAGGGATTGTCTGCAGCGGTGTCCGACCAGCAGGTAGCCGGTGTCAGTCGTAGTATTCCTTCCGGAAATGCAGGTCAGGTAGCCGGTGTGAGTCGTTCCGGCGGTAGCTCTTCCGGCGGTTCTGTAAGCAGAGGAGGCTCAAGCAGCTCTTCCGGCAACGCTACCAGCGGAAGTACTTCCAGTGGCAATACAGGAAATACCGGAGCTAATGCAGGAAATACCGGAGCCAATGCAGGGAATACAGGAGATAACGCCGGAAATACAGGAGCTAACGCCAGTGGAAATAACAGCGGAAACAATACCGGCAATACAGCCGATAATACAGGCAACAGTGGAAATACCGGAAATACCGCTTCCTCTTCAAACCTTCCGAAGGAAGAGGACGGAAAGCCGGAGGAGAAGCCGGGAACCGGAGACAACGGTAATACTGAAGAAAAGCCCGGTACCGGAGACAATGGCAATACCGAAGAGAAGCCCGGCACCGGAGACAATGGCAACACCGAAGAGAAGCCCGGCACCGGGGAAAGCGGAAAGCCGGAAGAGAATCCTACACCGGAACAACCTGAGGAAAAGAATGTTATTAAGCTGGTGGGAGAAGCCAAGGTTAATCAGGATGTGAAGTTGTATGTATCTAAGGATATTATGGACAGCATCGCCTTTGTTTCCGTCGGTTTTCAGCCGGTTTTACCCGAGTCTCATAGAGAGAACGAGCCTAGCTACTCCTTGGATCGGGAAAAGCAGATTCTGACTCTTCCCAAGAGTCTATTTAAGAAAAGTAAAACTTATGACATCTCTATCCAGGCAGGGGGAATTCAGCCTTTCCATGATATTAAAGTAGAGGTAAAAGACGATGTGGAAGTACCTTTTACAGCAGAAAAGGGTGAGCCGGAGGTGCTGAATAAGGGAATTCTTTTAGGGCCTACTTATGCGGCTTTGAATGAAGAAGCGGATTTACATGCTTTCCGAGTTACCTATGTTCCCGGAAAAGGAATGCCAGAAAAGCCCTGGTGGACAACGCGTTTAAAGTCTGTGGTGGTAGAGAAGACCCTCTATGAAAGAGTAAACTCCGAGAAGGAGTTTTTAGAGAAGAAGGATGTGTATTACATTGTGCCTGAGGATGCAGAGGAAGGCGCCAATACCATTCTTTTGTCTGACTCCGCCTTTGAAGATAAGGAGAATTTTGACCTGATGTTGGAGTCCGGGAATCCAATAGAGAGTGTGATTTGGGATATGAAAGGCTAATTCAACGCGAAGGATTTTATTGTATTTTCATTCCGGCCGAAATATAGTAAGGAAGATGTGACAAAATATGCTCGGAATTCTATGCTAAACTAAAGCAAGCCTTTTGCCTTAGGGGAAAGGGTTCATTTAGCGGCAGAAGGCCGGAAAGAGAGTACTAATGGAAGATAAAAATCTGGATCAAAAGCTTTCGGAGAATCATCCGGAAGAACAAAAGGCGACAGACAAGCCAAAATCAAAGAAGAAAAAGAAGCAAAGCTTTATTCATTATCTGATTCCCACGGTGCTGTTTATTTCCATGATTGTCTTCGGAGGCTTGTTCCTCCGGGACTTTCTGGAATATCGGGCGGCGGAGGATGAATATGCTTCTCTGCAGGATCATATCGTGATTTCCGAGGAGCCGAAGAAGGAAGCGCCGAAGAAGGAGAAGGCCAGTGAGGACGAATTTGATGATGAGGTAGAAGAGGAGCCTGTAGATCTGCTCCATCCTCATTTTCAGATCGACTACGGAGCGCTCTCCGGGGTAAATGCTGATTTTACCGCGGTTTTGCATGTGCCTGCCCTTTCCATCACCTATCCGGTGGTGAAGAGTAAGGACAATGAAGAGTATCTGCATAGAACCTTTGAGGGAAAGGCGAACTTTGCCGGATCTATTTTCCTGGATGCCAATGCCAAGGGAAGCTATGACCATAAGAACACCTTCATTTTCGGTCACAACATGAAGAATGGAACCATGTTCGGAAAGCTGAAATATTTCCTTCGGGATGATCAGCTGGCAAACAGCAATCCTTACGTCTTTCTTTGCAGACCGGAGGGGATTACCCGCTATCGTATCTTTAGCTATTATTTAACGACGGTGGAAAGTCCTATTTACAACGACTTCGAAGGGGACAAGGGCTATGACCAGTATTTAAGTCTGATTCAGAGACTTTCCTCTTATAGAAATTATCCCAAGGACAGTATCGATTTTTCTCAGCGGCCGGATATCATTACCCTGTCCACCTGTTCAGGGCCTTCCGGAGGAAACCAGCGCTTTATTGTGCAGGCAGCCCTGGAAGAGGTGTATCAGAACGGTTAAGTATATTCCGTTTCTGCGTAGAATGGAGAAGGAAAGCTCCTTGCAGCAAAGAACATAGAAAAGTGAATATCTAAACAGAAGAAACAGTCTTGCCTGTGTTTTTCCATTTTAAGCTTTCGTAAGCTGAAGAATGGGCAATGCACAGAGCAGGGCTGTTTTTTGATGTTTAGGTGTAATACTTTTGAAACTGTTCAACAGTCTATAGTATGAAAAAATTTTTTGATGGAAATCATGTTATGCCTTAAAAAATCAAGGATACTGAAGGGGTTGCCCCCTAAAAAATATTAAGAAATAACAGCATAAAATCACAGATATAATTATTTTTAAAAAATAGTTTGAAAAACACTTATATAAATTAATAAACTAGGCGATACTTTAAACAGAGATAGAAATTCCACTAGAAAACATGTATCTCTTAAATAGAATAAAGATTTTGTTTACCACCCAGTATAAATTATGAATGCACTCTCAGAACTTATATAAATAAAAGTGATAACAAATTCGAAAAAACTTTTAAGAAAACTGTTGACATAGCAAAGGGATATGCTATAATCCAAATTGTAAGTCATTTGGAACTCTTGCATAGGGGACGAGTAAGAGGATCTCGACTTACCAGCAGATTCTGACCGGATCTGTTTGAGCAAAATCGGGGAAACCCGGTGACGCAAAGCTATAGGGCCTGTAATATGGCAGCCAGTTGCGATCTTCCAGTATGAAGATGTTACTCAACAAGTAAACAAACTCATTTCATCGAAGATTACGGTTAGCTGGCAACTAGAAAGGGAATTCTAGATGTCGGTTTTTTTATTACTCGAAAAGAAAGTATGGATTTTTTCTTTTCATCATATGGTGTCACCGTAAGATACGGTAGGACATCGGCAAACCCGGGGAAATCCGGCGACGCAAAGCTATAGGGACTGTAAAATGTCAGCCAGCTGCAATCA
>NZ_DBHIGR010000152.1:0-5399 GCF_057249185.1 Oribacterium sp. | reverse complement strand
GTTTTTATTATTTTGCGGTTATTTTTCCGGACTGATTGTGGGGCTTTTTACAGGAATTGCCTGTGGATATAACAAAAAAATAAATTACTGGATTGAACCTTTTATGAAACTCCTGGGCTCAATTCCCAGTACTACATGGATTCCGATTGTCATGGTTTTAGCGACTTCTTTGTTCCGGGGAAGTGTCTTCATCATTGCGCTGGGCGTTTGGTTCTCCATTACCTTAGCAACAATTACCGGCATTCGGAACATGGACAAGTCTTATTATGAGGCGGCAAGAACTTTGGGGGCAAAGGAGAAGGATTTGATCCTGGAAATCGCTATACCCTCGGCCTTACCCAGCATTTTCCAAGGTATGGTTCAGGCCATGAGTTCAGCTTGTATGGCTTTGATGGTTGCGGAAATGATTGGTGTGGAGTCCGGACTTGGCTGGTATATCACCTGGCAAAAGAGCTGGGCGGAGTATGGAAAGATGTACGGTGCCATTATTCTCATCTGCGGTATCTTTGTTACCGTGAATTTTCTTTTAAACAGCATCAAAAAACGAGTGCTTCGTTGGCAGGAAGGTATGCTGAAGGATTGATAAGAAAAGGATTAGAAGAATGAGAACTGACAATTGGCTGAAAGAAAGAACCTGTCCGGAAAGGAGTAGCTCTTGGGATTAGTAATAGAAAATGTTTCAAAAAGTTTTGCCCGTAAGGAAAAGGAAATTACCTTCGCTCTTTCTCCTGTGAATTTGCAGGTGGAGGAAGGAGAATTTCTTTCGATTGTAGGCCCCAGCGGATGTGGTAAATCCACTTTGCTTCGTTTGGTGGCCGGATTAATTCCTCCCACTTCGGGAAGACTAATGCTGGATGGGCAGGAAATAGAAGGAACGGATGCCAAAAGAGGCATGGCCTTCCAAAAGCCCACTCTTTTTCCATGGCTTACAGTGGAGGAAAATATTGCTTTCGGACCCAGAATGCAGGGGCGGAAGAAACCGGAAGAAATAGAGAGAATGTTGGTATTAACCCATTTGACCAAATTCCGGAAGGCCTATCCCCACGAATTGTCCGGGGGAATGGCGCAAAGAGTAGCTCTTGTCAGAACCATGATTAATGAGCCGGAGGTCTTTTTGCTGGATGAACCGCTGGGAGCATTGGACGCCTTTACCAGAATGCAGATGCAGGATGAACTACTCCTTTTATGGAAGGAAAAGAAAAATATGATGTTGATGGTGACCCATGATGTGGATGAGGCCATTTATATGGGTACCAGAGTCATTGTTATGGCTAAGGCGGGAGGCAGTATTTTAAGGGATATTTCTATTGATTTGGATTATCCCAGAAAAAGGTTGGATTCCAAGTTTTTATCTTACCGTGAGGAAATTATGCGTCTTCTCGGGGTGGATCAGGAAGAAGAGTCAGGTTAAGGAGTTTCTTAAAACTCATACAAAACGTAATGGAAGTCTTAGGGAAGCCTTATAGAATTAGTCTTATGGAGGCCAATGGGAATATTGGAACATGGCGTTTTGCGATGGGTTTTTAGATAGATAGGAACAAGAAATGTACAGGCAAGAAGAGGAGTGTATGATGAAAAAGACATTGAGACAACTGGGAATGGCAGTAGCTTTAGCTTCCGTATTTTCTATGACGGCTTGCAGCAGTCAGGTGGGAAAGCAGGCGGAAACGACAAAGGCGGAAACAGGAACTTCGGCTGAAAGTCAGGAAAAGGCTGAGGGCGAGAAGGAAAGTACAGCACAGGAGGCAAAGCAGGGGGATGGAGAACATCAAACCGAAGAAATCAAGGGGGGATTTTCCGACCGCCCGGAGGCAAAGGATATTGTATATCATCCCTTAAAGCTTACTCCGGAAGAGGAAGAAGCTTGGAAAAAAGAGCCTGCTTATGGCAAGGATATCCAAATTGGTTATAATGGAGGACTTTGTACAGGAACCTTCGGTACTGCTCAGGAAGAGGGATTTTATAAGGCGGAGGGCTTAAGTACAGCTATCAGCCAGATGACCGAAGCTAAGGATGCAGTAGCTACAGGAAAGGTGGATATTGCTGCAGACCATTTGGCTTCTGTTTTTGTTCCTGCTGTAAATGGCTTGAATCTGGTATTTACAAAAGGTGCTCATAGCGGCTGTAAGACTTTATATGTATTAAAGGATTCCGAGATTCAAAGTACCGCAGATTTAAAAGGAAAGACGGTTTCTTTAAGTGACGGTATCGGAAATTCCGACCATAATATTGCTCTTCGTTTCTTTAGTAACGACGGCATTAAGCCTGAGGAAGTGAAGTACAAGGTGGTTGCCAATGATGCAGTGATTATGGCTTTACAGAATGGAGAAGTGCAGGGAGCCATGATGTCCGATATGTTTGCACGGAAATTTGTAGACGAGGGTATTATTCGTCCAATTCGTTCCCTTACTACTGATCCTGACTTCAAGATTGAACCTTGCTGTGTACAGATTATGAATGCGGATTTTGCTAAGGAAAATCCTATTACAGCCAAGAAATTAGAGAACGCCAGCATCTATTGCAGCCAGTGGATTGAGGACAATAAGGAGACCTTCGTAGATCTTCTTTTGGAAAAGAACTGGGCAAGTGGTGATAGACAGAAGGTCTTGGATTTTGCCAATTCTTTAAATTTTGTACTGACCGATCAGCAAACAGAAACTGCTATGAGAAAGGTCATCAAGGATTACCAGTCCTTCGGACTCTTGGATAAGAATCTGAAGGAAGAAGATATTGTGGAAAAATTCTGGAAGCCTATGGATTGATATTTTTATCTAGTGCATTTAGCTATAAGTATGGATAGTTTGTAAAAAAATGCTTTTACTTTCTTTTCACTGTGCTAAAATAGACATAGTTCAAAAAACAAAGAAGAAGTGCGTTTTGTGCTTCTTCTTTTGTGTGTAATTCATAACGAGTATCGCTCGCAAAGCGTGCGATATCTCGTTGATAAAGAAGGAGCAGGAAAAATGGAAGCAGAGCAGGAGCATAAGCTACAGAAAAGGATTTTAAACTATTTGCAGATTATTGTAGGCTGTTTTATAACGGCTTTTTCTGTAAACTGCATTTTGGTGCCGAATAAGCTGTCTACCAGCGGAGTGACGGGATTGTCCCAGATGGCGGAGCGCTTTATCGGGATTCGCTACACCTATATTTATTACTTTTTCAGTATTACCATACTGATTCTGGCTTTCTGTTTCCTGAAACGAGAAGAGTTTATGAAGATTATCTTCGTTTCTTTTCTCTATCCTACCTTACTGGTTCTTACGGGTATGTTTGACTTTGTCTTTGTACAAGGGGAAATGTTTTTGGTGTGCATTTATTTCTCCCTGTTTTATGGTGTTGGCTCCGGCTTGGTTCTTCGGGCGGGGGTGACCTTCGGCGGAACGGACACTGTTGCCAGAATATTGAACCGGAAGATTTTTAAAGGTGTTCCCTTAAGTAAAGTCATGCTTTTCCTGGACGGTTCCATTCTGATTTCTCTGGGCTTCGTTTTTGGAAAAGATATTGCCCTTTATGCTTTGGTCAACCATGTGATTTGCATTTATATTATGGACTATATGCTTTTTGGTTTCCGTCAAAAGCTTTATAAGGTCACCATTATTCCATTTATCAAAGATGATACGGAGGATATCACCAAGTATATTCTGGGGCTTGGTCGTGGCGTAACTCAAACAAGAGTTGTGGGAGCATATACAAAGGAAGAAAAGATTATGCTTTCCTCCATTTGTTCCCCCAGACAGTCGGCCATGATTCGTAAGTACCTTGCGGAGAATTTTCCCAGAGCCTTTATGGAGGTGGCACCAATTGTGACCGTATACGGCATAGGAGAACGATTTGTGCGAATTAAAGGAGAGGATTAAAAAGTCTGAAAAATAAGGCGTTTTATTTCATATATTTGTCTTTTGACGGGATACCTCATTCCGGGGGGAGATACTTGTTGGAAATAAAAAAAGTCGTTTCTTTGGAAGACCCAAGGAGCGACTTTTTTCTTTTATTCATAACGAGTATCGCTCGCAGAGCGTGCGATATCTCGTTCATGGTGTAGGCAGTCTACAACATTCGGTAAATGGTATACGCAGGATTTATCTTAGCTGCCGATTTGTTTTCTGAATCAGTCCTTTTGATGACTCTTATACTTCTGCTGTTCTCTTAGCACAAAGGCCAGCCAGGGGAAGAGAAGATAACCAAATACCATTGCAAAGATGGCATAGAAGTTCGGCTCTATAAAGCCGTCTTTTTTACTGCTGAATTGTGCGACCCAGTTGAATTGACTGAGCAGGAAGATGGTTAAGAGAATCGCCAGGATGGATAATGGCACATCCAGAATAAAGCTTTTGATGGGCTTCTCGATAATTGCTCCCTTTTGTTTTCCGTAGTAGAAGCATAGGACAGCCAAAGGCACCAAAAGGAATTGTACAAATCTAGCAATGGAGCTGATAATCATAATGCCTTTCATGTCATAGTGGAAGGCCATGGGAATCATAATTGCCCACAAAATGCTGAATACAAATGCGGCATAGGGGAAGCCCCCGGCAGTTCTCTTAGTGAAAACACTGTTTACCTGTCCATCCTTAGCCATCGCCTCTAAAAGTCTGGGAGTATGGAAGGAAGCCGCAATATTAATACCGAACATAGAGACAAAAGCACCTAAAACGATGGCGTTTTGCAATACGGGATTTTCAAAAATATCGGCTAAAACCACAACATTGCTCGAGTTTAGCAGAGCCATGGGACTCAGTCTCATGGATACAAAAACGATTCCCAAATAGATAGCGGCAATCATGAAGATAGATAAGGGCAAGGCTTTTGGAAGATTTTTTTCCGGAGTCTCCATATCGGAAGAACCGCTGGCTGCTCCCTCAAAGCCGGTAAAGGCATAGAAGGCTGCTACAATGGCTGTAACAAAGGATTTAATACTTAAAGCAGGAACGGTGTTGCTGCTGTTTCCGGGCACCAGCAGGGACAAGTCTGCAGTTTGCCTATGCTGTAATAAGAAGAAAATTCCTGCCAAAATCGTCAGAGATAAGGCCAATACCTTTCCTAATGTAGATAGGTTGGAAACAAATTCCAGCACCTTAAGCCCGAACAGATTAATGATAAATAGGACAAGCATCAAAAGAATAAAACCTATCGTCACCAAAGCAAAGCTATTGGTGTCCATACCGAAAATCTGCAGGACGGTTTTTACTACGCCGGTGCCCATCACACCCCAGGCAATACTGGCGGAAACGAATCGGGAGGTTCCAATATAAAGTCCGGCATTTTCGCCGAAGGCTGCTTCTACGTAAGCATAGGCGGCTCCACTCTTCACCACATAACGAGAGGCGGAAGCAAAGCTTAAGGCTAAAATTACGGCGAAGCCTGCAGCGCAGAGATAAGCAAGGGGGGCATAAGAGCCTACC
>NZ_DBHIGR010000151.1:0-5408 GCF_057249185.1 Oribacterium sp. | reverse complement strand
ACATTTGTTTTGTAAATAGATATTCTCGAATAAATGTTTGTTTTTATTTTTGTTTTATATTCGTTGAAGCATCTACTACGAAATTTAGGATAACAAAAAAGAAGTCCGAAAAAACGGACTCCTTTTTATTGCTATTTTCTTCTTTTTATAACACGAAAGGTCTTCTGTAGAAGGGCAATCTGTCCTTAACCGCGTCTTCCGCCTTCTTATTCTGATAGGACATTACCGCCAGAGGCGTATTTCCGCCAAAATCTCTTCCTAATACGGAAATGTTGGAGAAGCTTGGCTGAATGCTGCCTACATGACTTACGATGCAAACATTAAACTCCTTATCATTTTGACGGGCTCCCACCAAGTATGCGGCCGTAACATTCTGGTCATCCCTCATATACTCCGCCAGAGCCTCTTCCAATTCCTTGGTGTCTCCTACCGGGTCGGAAAATTCAATAGTATCGGAAACCTGCACCGGATCCTGTCCCATCAAATGCGCTTGATTCTGATGGAAGCAATTTACGATAAACTGACGCCACAGGATAAAGTTTTCGGTATTCATATTAATCACAAAGCCGGAGATTCTGGGATCCCCCAAAGCCATGGAAGCTACCTGGTGGAAGCTTAAAACGGCATGGGTTTCCAGTCCCTTAGTCCAATGCTTTGCCTTTTCTTGTGAAGTAAACAAAACATAAAAATGATTATGATCCTTATCCTCTACTACGGCAAAAGCAGGCTTTCTTTCCTGTCCCTCTCCAACAGTTCGCATAGGAACATAAAATTCTGTATGATGATTCAACGCATCCATCAGACGGTCTTCCCACTGCTGATTAGGCTCAGCCTGTAAACCGTGTATCGCCATTAGCAGGCGGGCATTCTTCTTCTCTCTATAATCACTCATGGAAATAGACCTCCTTTTCCTTTGCCATTTTAACATAGAGGCCTAAACTGCACAAGTTTTGTAAAAAATCGTAATACCTGAATTATGACAAAAATATATTACTCTTACCATGGCAAAAATTACATTCCCCTGACTATGCCAAAAATCGTAACACCATAATAGAACTTTCATTAAAGAGAAGAATGATAATGAAGGTCTATCTCCACAGCAGGAGACAGACTTTGATACAAAATATTCTTTTTCAAAGCTTCCTTACACCGTTCTATTGCCTCTTCCTCTTCCAAAAAGCTATAGAAATACAGGTCAATGGTGATTTTAGAGATTTTGGGTGTTTCCTCGTACCCCTTTACCCCTAAGTAGGATAGAGGGTGGTCTAAAACCACCCTCGCCTTTGCTTCCACATCCTCCAGAGGATTCCCTTCCTTCTTCATAAAACTGCAAATGCCATGAAGAATTCCGGAAAGCAGGCCTGCACAGAAAAGGTTCACAGAGGTGTCCGTATCTTTTTTGCTGTCAAACTCCATTTCTTTAGAAGAATCTATACAATGGTTTTGCATATAGACCTGAACCTGACCATCCTGCCTTACAATACCGCGATAGCGTAAGTCCTGATGGTGCATTTCATATTCATGGCTTTCCACAAGCTTCCTCCTAATACTTTTTCCGTAAAAATTCCTGGGCTCTGTGCAACTCCCTTAATTTGGCCTCAATACAGGGAAATTCATTTACAGGGCGATTGGCAAAGGTAGCAAAGCCGCAGTCCGGATTTAGCCATAGTCTTTCCTTTGGCAGATATTGCAATGCCTCCTCCGCCCGTTGTACTATGCTTTCCCCGGATTCTACCAAATCAATTCTTGGATTGATCACTCCTAAGCCCAAAATACAATTTTCACGAATTGCATCATTCTCCAAAAGGGAAGATAAGTCTCCCGCCCTCTTAGTGGAGTATTCCAGGGCCAAAACCGAAGGAAGTACCTTGGCAAATAAAGGAACCAAAGGTGTGTAGGAGCCTGTTAAAAGAATTCCCTCATTCTTACTCCAGTTCCCTCTGCAAACATGAAGCACACTGCAAAGTTCCTTTTCCTTCATAAAATCTACCACTTCTTTCAACAAAGAAGCGGCAAATTCCAATTCCTCTGTAGGGTCTTTCTTCTCTGACAAGGCGGCACACATAAAGGATCTGGTTTTTCCCTTGCTAAAGACTACCTCCGTAAGTACCGGCTCATCCAACTGAATGACCGATACCCCCATTTTCCTAAGCTCTTCAATTTCTTCTTTTAAAAGAACCACTACATCTTTCCCCAGCTCTTCTTTGCTGTCATAAGCCTTGGAAGACAGCGCCGGAAGCCACATGGAACGGGTCATCAGGTAAGGGCCGGGAAGAGTCGCCTTAAGCTCCTTATCGGAAAACTGCCGGATTCTAAGGATCTCTTCCTTTAAAAGGCTTTCCTTCCTTTTGATTTTCCCGGTGCAAATGGCATTTTTGATACTGACTGCAGGTACATCCAGGGTATCCAGAATTTCTTCAAAGCCCTGCTTGTCCTCCATGTAAGGAAGCATATCCGCCATGCTCATCATGGTGGCACCTTCCAGCTTTTCCGCCACAAAGGAAACATAATTGTCCCGGCTTAGCTCTCCCCCGGTAAGAATATCTATTCCGTTTCTTTCCTGCAAACGAATCACTTCTTCCGTCTCTTTAAGGAGTAAGGCCTCATAGTCCTCCCGGGAAAGCTGTCCGTTTTGCAGGCGACGTTTTCCTGAAAGCAAGTCCTTCGTTCTGGGCATACTTCCTATAAGGGAGCTGGTAAAGGGGAGAAAATGCTTACTCATTCATTCTCCTTCTCAAAGAAATGCAGGTACTCATTAGCCTTCTTAATCTGCTCAAAATTCTTGGTTCTTCCCGGTACCCAAGCCTTCAAACCTTCCATGTCCATCATTTCCTTATGGGCGGGATTCTTATAATCCATCTTATGCAGTACCTCTGTAAAATGGGCAAAGGCTTCCTTGGAAAAATCCGCTCTTCCGGTAAAAATGCAATGGTCAAAGAAATCTGTCTCGGACAAAATCTGCACCTGCGCTTCATCCAGGGTTCCATCTAGAATCCAAGCCTTGTAGTTTAAATCCAGCATCCAGCTTCCGTCTACTTCACCGGAAAGCATGGCCTTTGCCGCATCCAACTCTCCTCCCACATGATCTCCGTGGAGGCCAAGACCGATATCAAAGCGCTTTTCCGTATAGTCCTTTTCAAACTCTAATCCATTCTTGTGCAAATGATATATGGGAATTAAACGTGCCTGAGGAGAATCATAGGCTCCGAAGCCAATGGTCTTTCCTTTGATATCCGAAATAGTCTGATATCCCTTGTCCTTTCTTACCACAAGATAACTCTTGCGATCCTGATCCGTATCACGCATGGAGCCGTTTAAGCATTCTCCCTTGCTACGTAAATAACTGTCCAGCCAAGCCAAAGGAGAGTTCCAGGCAATATCAATTTCTCCACTCATCAGTCCGTCCACCTGACTCTTATAATCCTTATAAAAAACCGGTTCAATAGGACAATTTTCCTTCTCAAAAAACTCCTGAATAATTCCCCAAATAACGGTTACCTTTGGCGCGTAAATAACTGCTCCTAACTTTATCTTTTCCATTTTATCCTCTTTTCTTGATATCATCCCGCAAATAATCAATGTACAGTAGAGTATTGAGACTAAGCCAAAGCAAAAAGTCTTTTTCTCCTGTTCCTTCTTGAAACAAGATGTCTCAGGCTTCGCCTGCGCCACTTGTTATGAATAATCAAAGAAAGGAAGAGTTGGTGTTCCTCTCTCCCTTTCTTAAAGCTTTAAAAACTTATACTAAAGGCAAGCCTGTAATGGCTTTTCCGAGCCAAACGGTAAGCACGTCTGCACTGGGAGCCATAATCTGTCCGGCGTAGGCATCTCTTAAGAGTCTTTCCATACTGCCGACCTTGTTATAAGCCTTTCCACCTCCAACTCTCATGCCCAGTCTTCCGGCTTCAATAACCATTTCACAAGCAATCACACGAGCGGACAAAATCTTAGCCAAAGCATCCTCTTCTCCTGCTGCAGCACTTCTGGTCGCTTCCTTTGCTGTGCAAACGGAGGAATTAACCAGATTGTACATCTTCGCAAGATGAATCTGAACGGTTTCTATTTCTGCCAAAGAAGTTCCGGAAGTGTATTTTCTTTCTTTTGCATGGGCAATGCTTTCCTCTAACATGTGCTCCCCAAGTCCGGAATAGACTCCTGCAAGTCCTGCAATAAAGTAAGGTGCTACAACGTTAAATACATGTTCCTGTCCGGCACCCTCCTCGCCGATTCTATTGCTTACGGAAACAGCCGCCTTGTTTAAGTGCATCTGGCAGGAAACATTTCCTCTCATCCCAAGACCATGCCAGGTGTTTTGTTCAAACTTTAATCCCGGAGTCTCCAGAGGAACCAACCAGTTATCAATAGCTCCCTCCACGTCTGATGGAGCTAAAACCAGGTAATAAGAAGCCTGCCCGGCGGAGGTAACCATGCTCTTTACACCGCTTAAGAGTTTCTTGTCTCCATCATTTTCCGCCTTTAAATCGGAAATATAGAAATGGGTTCCTGTTCCCAGCTCACTGTATGCCAGAGCAAGAAGCTTTCTCTCTTCTACCACTTCTTTGACAATTCTCTTCTTCATCTCCTCACTTCCTCGAGACAAAACTACTGTCAAAGCCACATTATGCATCATATAGCATAGTCCGGTTGTCGCATCACTTTTGGCAAAAGCGCGACAAACTTCCACATGCTCCTGAATTCCCAAGCCTAAGCCTCCCTGCTCCTTAGGAATGAGCAGAGTTAAAAAATCCGATTTTTTAATCTCTGCAAACGCTTCTACAGGAAATACTCCTTCTTCATCTACCTTTTTGCTACAGGGATCAATGAATTTCTCTGCAAAATTTCTAGCCTCACAATAAATTGACATCATTGTACCTCCATAAAAAAACGACTGTGCTTACAAGGAGAGGTCGCACAGTTTTGTTACGACACTCGTTTAGCATCATAATACTTAGCCAGTATGCTGTATATCTATATATTTTTTTCAAATATTTTTGTTTATTTATGCGGCATTTGAATAAATAATATTTTTAACTATCCAAATCTTTAAGATGTAAAAGCTAAAAATCTCTATACAGAACAAGGCTTCTATGCTATTATTCCTATTGTTTTACTAGGAATTAAAAAACTTCTTAGTTTAATTTTTAGAATATTTATTTATCGGTTTTCGATATAAAAGTGACGAAAAAAACATGAAAATTCTTTAAAAAGGAGTCAATATGTGGTTTATTTTATCATTAATTTCTATATTTTTCTGGTCCGGTTCGGATTTCTTTTCCAAGCTGGGATCCCCTGCCAAGGATAAGGATAGTCATTTGAAAATGCTTATGGTGGTGGGATTGGTTATGGGTGCCCACGCCACCGTTCAAGTTTTATTTCATGGCGTAAGCTTTACCAAGGAAATCCTCATT
>NZ_DBHIGR010000150.1:0-5480 GCF_057249185.1 Oribacterium sp. | reverse complement strand
ATGCCAAGGAATATCCGGAATATGGCTTTGAGAAACATAAGGGATATGGAACCAAAGCCCATACAGAAGCTATTTTAGAGTATGGTCCCTGTCCTATACACCGTCGGAGCTTTTTAAAAAAACTTTATGCCGGAGAATCGTAAAACTTTAGGAGTACAGATGGGAAAGACAGAAGAAGGCATAGTAGACAAAGATAAAACGCAAAAAGCAAATACATCAAAAATGAAGATGATAAAGTCCGGTGCAAAGACTTCAGATGCTTTAAAGGTTTCAAATACTGTTAAGGCTTCCAATATTTCTAATACACTGAAAGGAAAGGCCTTTGAAGACAGAGCAGTAGTCTTTTTGGAAGAAAAGGGCTATGAAATTCTGGAGCGTAACAGTCATTTTCATCATCTGGAGATGGATGTGGTGGCGAAGGATGGGGAGATGCTTTGTTTTATAGAGGTGAAGGGCAGGAAGGAGCATAGCTATCTTTCCGGCATATATGCGGTGGATAGAGGAAAACAAAGGAGACTTCGTACCTGGGCTACCGCCTACCTTTGTAAACATGCATATTCTTTGACGGAAACAGCTTGTCGATTTGATGTGGTCAGTATAGAAGGAGAGAAGATTCAGCTGATTCAAAATGCCTTTTAAGAGAATTTATGGTATACTTGGCAAGGTTATAAATAAGAAGAAAGACTTTCGATTATTATAAATACTTCAAGAAAATAAAGAAGTATCTAAGGTTTAAGGAGAGAAAAATGGGAAGTACAGGAAAGAAAATCATTTTAACCGGAGATCGTCCCACAGGAAAATTACATTTGGGACATTATGTAGGATCTTTACGTAGAAGAGTGGATTTACAGAATTCCGGAGAATATGATCAGATCAATATTTTGATTGCAGATGACCAGGCATTAACGGATAACTACGATAATCCCAAGAAGATTCGAGACAATATTATCGAGGTGGCCTTGGACTATCTTTCCGTGGGGCTTGATCCCAATGTAAGTACTATTTGTATTCAGTCCGGATTGCCGGCTCTCCATACCCTCAGCTTTTATTATTTAAATCTGGTAACAACCCAAAGACTTAGTCGTAACCCCACCGTAAAGGCGGAGATGAAGCTCCGGGGCTTCCATGGGGGAGAAAGTGTCAATGACAATGAAGTAGGCCTTCCTGCGGGATTTTTTACCTACCCTGTTTCTCAGGCTGCGGATATTACCGCTTTTAAGGCCACTACCGTGCCGGTAGGAGAAGATCAGCTTCCCATGATTGAGCAGTGTAAGGAAATTGTTCGTAAGTTTAATCAGCTGTACCAAAAGGAAGTACTTTTAGAGCCGGAAATTCTTCTGCCGGAGCATTCCAGCCAGAGAAGACTGCCGGGTACGGACGGTAAGGCGAAGATGAGTAAGTCCTTAGGAAACGGCATTTACCTTTCTGATGATCCAAGTACGGTGAAAACCAAGATTATGAGCATGTATACCGATCCCACTCACATCAATGTGGCGGATCCGGGACATGTGGAGGGCAATACCGTATTTACCTATCTGGATGCCTTTGCGCCTAAGGAGGATTTCTCTCGTTTCTGTCCGGACTATCAGAATCTGGAGGAAATGAAGGAGCATTATATGCGAGGCGGTCTTGGGGATGTTAAATGTAAGAAGACCTTACTGGCTGTAATGGAAGAAATCCTACAGCCTATCCGGGAAAAGAGAAAGCACTGGGAGAATAATATTCCGGAGGTTTATGAGATTCTCTTGGAGGGCACTAAGCTGGCCAGACAGCGGACAGAGGAAACCTTGGGAGAAGTATGTGAAGCTATGAAAATCAATTACTTCCAGGGTAATTCCATCATTCAGGAATGGGAAACATGGGTACATGGAACTCACGAGGGCTAAGAGGCTCTCTTTTGGAAGAGGAAATTAATCATACCATTGCACTGTATGAGGAAAAGAATTTAGCCCTCATTCAAAAGATTCCCACCCCCATTACCCCTATTAAGCTGGATCAAAGCCATAAACAAATCACTTTGGCCTATTTTGATAAGAAGTCCACAGTGGATTATATGGGAATTGTTCAAGGGATTCCCATTTGTTTTGATGCTAAGGAATGTCATAAGGACTCCTTTCCCCTGCAAAACCTTCATGCCCATCAAATGGATTTTATGAAGCGCTTTATGCTGCAGGGAGGCATCAGCTTTATTATCCTGTCCTTCAGCAAAAGAGGAGAGAAGTACTATGTTCCTTACCGGGAGCTGGAATACTTCTATCAGAGGATGGAAGAGGGGGGCAAGAAAAGCTTTCGTTATGACGAATTACGGGAAGCCTTTCCGGTAGAGGCGAAACGGGATTTGCTGGTTCATTTTTTGGAGGCTTTAAATCAGGATATTTTGTGTCTGAATGAGATGAATAAGTCTTAATAAACAATAAGCCTTAATAAACAATAAGACTTATTGAAATGTGTTTGGATATAGAATTTGTATTTTTTGCAGTTAAATGAGGAAAAATCATGAATATTATTGTGGTAGGTTGCGGTAAGGTAGGTCTTACCCTGGCTGATCAATTAAACAAAGAAGGGCATGATATTACCATTGTGGACCAGGATGAGAAGGTTCTTCGCCATGCGGTAGATTTTCTGGATATTATGGGAATCCACGGAAACGGTGCCATGCTTCAGACGCTAAGGGAAGCCGGAGTTCAGAATGCGGATGTCTTAATTGCGGCAACCAGCCGGGATGAAGTCAATATGCTTTGTTGCCTCTTTGCCAAAAAAGAAGGAAATTGTCGTACCATTGCCAGAATCCGTGATCCTCAATATACTACGGAGATTTCTTATCTTCGAGATGAATTGAACCTGGCCATGGTAATCAACCCGGATATGGCTGCAGCAAAGGAAATAGAGCGTCTGCTTCGTTTTCCTTCCGCAATGAAGGTAGACAGCTTTTCTCGCGGAAAGTTGGATTTAATTCGTGTAAAGGTACCCAAGGAGAGTCAGCTGATTGGTATTCCTCTTCATACCTTTCAAAAGGATACGGGCTTAAATGTACTTATTACTTTGATCCAAAGAGGAGAGGATATTCTTATTCCAAACGGTTTTGATGCTTTGGAAGCAGATGATTTGATGAGCTTTATTGCAGCACCCAAGGATGTAAGCAAGTTCTTTATTAAGTTGGGTGTGGATTATACCCCTGTAAGGGATTGTATTATCGTAGGGGGAGGACGAATCAGCTATTATATTGCCCGCTATATTGATGAAATGCATTTAAATATGCGTTTGAAAATCATTGATTCTAACAAGGAGCGATGTGAGTATCTGGCAGATGTACTTCCGGATAGTATTATCATTAACGGTGACGGTATTGATGCCGAGCTTTTAAAGAAGGAAGGAATAGAAAATACGGATGCCTTTTGTTCTTTGACAGGATTTGATGAGGAAAATATCATGCTTTCTCTTTATGCGGGAAAGCTTTCCGATGCCCGTTTGATTACCAAAATCAATCGTATTGCCTTTGAAAATGTTACCAATGAAATGAATTTGGGCTCTGTTATTTATCCGAAACAGATTGTTGCAGAGAGTATTCTTCGATATGTAAGGGCTTTGGAGAATTCCAAGGGCTCCAATGTAGAGACCTTGTATAAGCTTGCTGACGGAAAGGCAGAAGCTTTGGAGTTTAAGGTATTAAATGATCCTGACTTAATCAATATTCCATTCGCGGAGATGTCCTTTAAGCAAGGAGTTTTAATCTGCGGAATTATACGACAGAATAAAATTATTACCCCTAGAGGAGCTGATGTTATGAAGGTGGGAGACCGGGTGATTGTGGTTACCACCAACACAGGATTTAATGATTTACGAGATATTTTGGAAGTAAAGAAGGAAGAGGATATTCATTATGAACTTTAGTATGATTGTCTACATCCTGGCTTGGGTACTGAGAATAGAGGGAATCAGCTTATTGCTTCCCTTTATTTGTGCCATAATATATCGGGAGCATAATTCTGCCGCGGCTATATTATCCGTGTCGGCAATGTCTTTAGTCGTAGGGGCGGTTTTAACGCGAAAGAAACCGAAAAAAATAGCCTTTTATACCAGAGAAGGCTTTGTTATCGTAGCAGGCTGCTGGCTGGTGCTTTCTTTAGTGGGAGCTTTACCCTTCTATATTAGTGGGAAAATTCCCCATTATATCGATGCGGTTTTTGAAATTGTTTCCGGCTTTACCACTACAGGTTCTTCCATCTTAAGCGATGTGGAGGCCTTAGGAAAGGGATTGATTTTTTGGCGTTCCTTTTCCCATTGGATGGGAGGCATGGGTGTATTAGTCCTTGTTTTAACGGTTCTTCCCTTAGGTGGCGGTTATAACATGATGATTATGAAGGCGGAATCTCCGGGACCGGATGTGTCCAAGATGGTGCCTAGAGTAGCAGATACCGCAAAAGCCCTTTATAAGATTTATTTTGTTCTAACGGTTATTTGTATTTTTGCCTTTTTACTTTCCGGAATGCCGTTTTTTGATGCTTTGTGTATCGGTTTCGGAACGGCGGGAACAGGAGGATTTGCCATCAGGAATTCCGGAATGGCGGATTATTCCATGTTTAGCCAGTTCTTGATTACCATTTTTATGATTTTGTTCGGTATTAACTTCAATGTTTATTATCTTTTACAAAGAAGGAAGTGGAAAGAAGCTTTTTCCTCAGAAGAAGCCAGAACCTATCTTTTGATTATCCTTTGCTCAACTTTATTCATCGCTTTTAATAATTTAAAAGAAATGGGAAATGGCCTGTTATTTGCCCTTCACCATGCTTTTTTTACGGTAGGAAGTATTATTACCACAACAGGCTTTTCAACTTTGGATTTCAATCATTGGGCAGTACCCAGTCAAATGGTGATTTTATTCTTAATGATTTCCGGTGCCTGTGCAGGTTCCACCGGAGGTGGTATAAAGGTTTCCCGATTAATTATCTTATTGAAGAATATGGGGAAGGAGCTGCACCTCATTATTCATCCGGAAGCTATTAAGAGGATTCGATTGGAAGGAAAAAGCCTGGATTACAATGTGGTACGTTCGGTAAGTACGTATTTGATTGCATATTGCTTTGTTTATATAATATCCATTTTTCTTATCAGCTTTGACGGTTTTGATTTCACCACAAACTTTTCAGCAATTTCCGCAACCTTTAACAATATCGGACCGGGGTTGGCAAAGGTTGGGCCAATAGAAAATTTCTCGATTTATTCACCATTTTCAAAGGCGGTCATGATTTTTGACATGTTGGCAGGAAGATTGGAAATATTTCCTATGTTGATTCTGTTTTCTCCAAAAACCTGGAAGAGAACGAATTAGTTCAAAGCCGGAAGAGAATGAATTAGTCTATAAAGAATAGAGACAAGCCGTAATTAGATTGAGATTACGTAAGAGTATGGATATTGCTTAGTAGAAAAACTGTAGGATGAAAAGATAAATAACTATTCGCTAAACTCTTGTTTAACGAATA
>NZ_DBHIGR010000149.1:0-5484 GCF_057249185.1 Oribacterium sp. | reverse complement strand
CGTCATTGCTTCTATTGCCGCTTCCGTTGTTTCTTCGGGCTTTGTTTCCTTTTCTTTGCCCTTCTCTTCTTTGGAGGCGTCCTTGCTGTCCTCCGTAAAGATTTCCTTCTTCACGATATTTCGTTTGATAAACTGATATACCTTCGGAGAGGTTTCCACTATGCACACACCTTTGTTATTAAAGTAATCCACGCCGAAGAATTGAGGGGTAATCACCATCTCTCCCTTTAAATTGATAAAGCCCCAGTATTCATCCTCCATCACGCCGGCCAAGCCTTCCGAGAAGCTTCTCGCCGCCTTGTACTTAGGATCCAGTACCACTTCTCCCTTCAGGTTGGCAAAGCCCCATTTTCCCTTCTTAGAAAATGCGAAGATACCGTCCTTTCCGATTCCGTCCACTTCCTCAGCGGAGAAGTCCGAAACCTGTTCCCAGTTTTCATTGTAGATATGGTAGGCGCCGTCCTCCTTGGCCAGGATGCAGCCCTGGGCAATAAAGCTGTAATCCGGATTGATCTGCACCGCTTCGAACTTTCGTTCTTCTTCTATCTTCTTTCCGTTTTCGTCTTTTTTCGCCTTACCCTTTTCATCCTTTACCGTATACTTAAGCTCCAGTTCCTTGCCTTCCGAATCGATAAAGAAGACCCTTTTCGCCTTTTTCACCACTGCCTTTCCTTTTTGGAAACGGCTGGCTTCGGAGAATCCGCCGAAGAGCCGGTCTCCCAAGGCATTGTAATAGCTGTATTCTCCCTCTTCCTTGATGGGAATTCTGTCCTCCGCATAGTAGCCGATGTCTTCGGGATTTTTATTGGAAAATACCCCCTGGGTCACTTCATTTTTATCCATCAAAATGGTTTTTCCGTCCTTACGTAGCAGACGATATCCCTTCTCTCCGATGGGCCCTACAAATTCCTGCTTTAAGGAGTTGGAGGATTCCCCGTCTGCCGGGATATAGCCTGCTCCCTCCTTGTTTTTCACCCCGTAGAAGCCGTTGGAAAGGGGATAATAGCTGTTGTAGTTTCCATACAAGGTTTTGAAGGAATAGAGCATTTTCCGGTATTCCTTTTGGAAGGTCTTATCCTTGGAGCCTGACTTTTTCGCCTTATCCAAAAAGTAAAAGGCATTGGCATAGTCATTTTTCTGAATGTACAGTCGGGAAATCGCCAGAGCAAAATGCGGATTTTCCGGATAGGCTGCCTGAGCCATCTCTGCCGCCTCCATATATTCCTTGTAGCGGTCTTCCTTTTCCTCATAGGCTTTCTCGTAGGCATCCATCATCTTTTCATAGATGGCTTCTTCCTTCTTAATGCCCAGAGCCTCTTTGTAATTTTCTCCTGCCTTTTGGTACAGGCCTCTCTTCTCAAAGTCTGCGGCTTCCGCCACTTCCTGCTGATATTGTTTGATCTGTCTCTGTTGGTCGGAAATTTTACTATACCAACCCATACCGGTAACCAATACCAGGGCAAAGGCAACCCCCATCTGTGTCTGTGTCACAAGCTGCTCCTTTCTATATCAGAGAAAGCATGGCTGCAAAGCCAAAACCGAAGTAGATAAAGGGTCCCAAGGGAAGGGCGTCCTTTAGCTTCTTTTTCTTTAAGAGTAAAACCGGAAGGGAACACAGGGCACAGAGCAGGAAGGAAAAAAGTAAGCTCACGCAAAAGCCGTACATCCCTGTGAAGAACGCAAGACCGGTAAAAATCTTGATGTCTCCCATACCCAAGCCGGAGCGGGAAATCTTATATAAGAGGCACAATAAAATCAAAGCGATAAATGCAGGTACAAAGCTGTTGACTAAAATCATGGGGAAGTCCCCCTTGTAAAACAAAAGCTCCGGAATCATAAAAAGGATTCTGCCCACTAGAAGCACTATGGTGCAGAGGTTTGGTATCTTCATGGTGTAGGCATCCACCAGCCCCGCCCATTCCAAAACCATGAAGCAAAAAAGAATCATGGCTAATGCCAGGGTATGCACCGCCGTTTGTCGTACATAGTAGCCTGTCAGGAAGGAAAAAAAGGCCAAAGTGCCAATCACGGCATAGGGAGCTAAGAAGGATGACCTTGCCTGCCCCTTTAAAAATATCTTTATTACGAGAAAATACACGGCAATGCTGCATATACTGAAAACAGCGCCGCTAATAAGTCCTTGCATCATTCTCCTGTAGTTCCTTTCCTCTCCTACCGTTTCTTCCCCGAATTCCCTCTTCTATAAAGAAATTCCCGCAAAGGCGGAGGATAAAATAATGATAATAATGCCTAAGAAAATCAGCATGATGGGCATTAAGAGCTTGGCGGAAGCCTGTTCTCCCTTTTGTAAGAGTCTTTGCTTTTTCTCGTTCCAAAGGTCACTGGACTGTCTTGCCAAAAAGAGGGGCAGCTCTCCTGCACCCTTTCCCATACTTTGCATTAAGGCACTGGTAAACTTGATAATCTCCGGAGAATTGGTGGCTCTTCCGAACTTGGCTATGGCCTCACTGTCCGCATGGCCGTTTCGAATATCCTCACTGGCATCCCGCATCAGGGCGTAGATGTCCCCTTCCCCTCTGCCGCCCACCATGTTCCAGGCGTCTCGTAAAATCATGCCGGAGTTCACCAGAATCGCCATGGTGGAAACTACCTCCGGAAGCTCCGTCTCGCAGTTTTCCGTTCTCTTTACCAGCTTCTGTCGCATGGAGTCGCAACCGTAAATCAGCCCTACAATCGCCAGAAAGATGCCAAGATAGAAGAAGTTTCTGCTATCCTGCCAGCCTGCCAACAGGCAGCCAAAGCATAAAATAAAGTGGAAAAGGCTAAGTGCCATGGCGTAATACACATTGGCATAGTATTCCGCATACATCTCTCCATAGAGCACCTTAGCCTGCTGCTCCACGCGCTCGAAAAGCACGCCTCTAAGGCGAAGAGCCGGCAGCTCCGCCCAGCAAAAGCCCACGGTATAGATATCTTTTAACGGAAATTCCTTTTCTTCCAAACCCTCCACAAGCTCCTCGTACTTCTGTCCCCGAAAAAGCTGAATCAGGAACAAAATCGCCAGAATGGTTCCTAAAATCATTGCTATGCTTCGCATCATTTTCCCCTTCTTACTTCACCACCTGCATAATCCGCTGTCCCATCACATAGGCTCCCGCAAAGATGCCGATGGCGATGGTCACCGCAACAATTCCGATGGGCGTAGAAAAGCTTCGATTAAAGCTGGATCCCATGCCCCGAAGCATTCCCGTAAGCACCACCGGGATAATCATCATGGCGGTAAACTGAATCTTATTGGAAGAAATTGCCGTCTGGATTTCCTCACTGATTTCCATCTTTTCTCCGATAATATCCGCTGTTCTTCGCACGATTTCCTTGATATTTCCGCCGGCTCGATAGCTGACGTTGAAAATGATGGCGAAGTTCTCAATATCCTTGTTGGCACTGCGCTTTCCCAGAGAAAGCATCATGTCCTCAATGGCTAAGTTGTTTCGTAAGCCCAGAATCATTTCCGCGGTTTCTTTGGTGATTTTTTCATCCTCTCCGAATTCCATCACCATATCCTTATAGGTGCTGTCCAGAGAATCGTGCATATTCATTCCGCTGGCCAGCGCCACCGCCAAGGATTCCAAAAAGCCTCTGAACTGTCTGGCTAATTCCTTCAAGCGTTTTTCCTTACATTGATTTGCCCGAATCGGAAGAAAGAAGAAGCCGCACAGACTTCCCACCAGCAGGAAAATGACGATATTGCCATACATGGTGGCCTTCGTCGCCCTTCCTGTTGCGTCCAAAAACTGATTGCCGTAAAACACCAGGCTCACTGCACCGCCGATGAACAGCGCTATGGCAAAGGCCTGAAGCTTTTCCCTGAAATTCAGATAATATACGTTGTAATTGGTCAGCTCCGTTCCCAAGGGGGAAAGGTAGCTTGCCGGTTCCTTTTCCTTCTTTTTCCGAAAAAACATTTGTCCCTCCAAACGAAGCTTCATTCCTTCCGGTGATTTTCGATCAACGGCCGAAATTCCGCTTCGGCACTTTACATTCTTGTATGAATCTTTGCCCGCACTTTAGATGACCGTGTTGATTCCTGCCAGACGAAGCTTAAAGTCCTTCTGCATCTTATTTTCCGTCCGCTTCAAAACGCCGTGTACCTTGGTAACGGTACTTTCTTCGTCCTCCTCAAAAACATAAAGGGGATTCAGAAGAATTTCTCCGTTATGGAAGCCTAAAACCTCCGTAATCTCCATGGTCTTTCTGGAACGATCTCTTAGACGGGACAGGTGAATGATGATGTCCACCGCGGAACCGATCTGCTGTTTGATAGCTTCCAAAGGCACATTTGCCGCCCCCTGCAATACCATGGTTTCCAAACGGCTTAACATATCTCTGGTGGAGTTGGCGTGTCCTGTGGAAAGGGAACCGTCATGTCCGGTGTTCATGGCCTGAAGCATATCCAGCGCCTCTCGGCCACGAACCTCTCCCACAACGATACGGTCCGGTCTCATTCGGAGTGAGGACTTAATCAAATCTGTCATGGAAATCTCACCCACGCCGGCGGAGTTGGCATTTCTGGTCTCCAAACGTACCAGGTTATCTACATTTTCAATCTGTAACTCTGCGGTATCCTCTACGGTGATAACACGCTCGTCTCTTGGAATATAGTTGGACAGGGCATTCAGGAAGGTGGTCTTTCCGGAACCTGTTCCTCCACAGACAAAGATGTTGTAGCGAGCCTTCACCAAAAGCTGAAGCTTTTCCGCAATTTCTTTGGTTAAGGAGCCGAAGCGAATCAGCTTCTCCATGGTCATAGGCTCCTTGGAAAACTTACGAATGGTAATGGTGGGGCCGCAAAGGGCAATGGGAGGAAGCACCACGTTGACACGGGAGCCGTCCGGCAGGGTAGTATCACAAATAGGATTGGCCTGGTTTACTTCCCGTCCTGCCAATCCTACGATTCTTTGGATAATATCCTCCAGCCTCTTCTCGCTTTCAAACTGCCGATCCAGCTGGAAAAGATGTCCCTTTTGCTCTATGAAAATGTTTTCCGGCCCGTTAATCATGACCTCGGTAATGCTTTCATCCTTTAAAATGGCATCCAAAAGTCCGAAGCCTCTGATGGCTCCGTAAACCTGCTGAACGATGGAGAGCTTCTGCTCCACGGAACAGTAGGAGTTGCCGATTCTCTGGGCAACCACTTCCTTCACCTTCTCCTCCAACACATCATCTTCAATCTGGCTCAAAACAAAGTTACCGGAAATAAATAATTTTAATTCCTCTACCAGTTTTTGCTCTTCAGCGTAGGTCATGCACACTCCTTTCCCTCATCACGAAAATGCCAAAACCGCCCCTAACCCCCTTCCTTTTCCAAAGAGGGTTCGGTTTTTCCCGAGATATCCTTATTCAATTTTTTCTTTCTTAAACACGATTTATACCCTTTAAATTTTTTATTAAAATAATAAAATTAGAAGAAATTGCAAGATAAATAATAGTTATTTTCCCCTTCTCTGTCAATATAATTCCATT
>NZ_DBHIGR010000148.1:0-5510 GCF_057249185.1 Oribacterium sp. | reverse complement strand
GACGGTTCTGAGATGCTCCAAGCTTTGCTCTGTGGGTAGATACAGTGTTGATAGCAGTGTTGATCTTGGTAATAGCAGCATTTGCCTTTGTAGTAGATGATACGCTAATTGCATCAATACCTAATGCAGTTGTACTCATAGCTGCTGTAGCAACTTCAAGCTTTTCACCAGCAGTAGGTCCAATCTGCACAGTAATAGTGTTGGTTTGAGACAAAGGCTTTACACCATTGTAATCTGTGGTAGATGCAATTCTGTTGATTTCCTTCTGTAAAGCATCAACCTCTTCAGCAATAGCACCACGTGCTGTAGAGTTGTAGGTTCCGTTAGCGGACTGAGTAGCCAGAGTTACCATACGCTGTAACATAGAGTGAGTCTCTGTTAAAGCACCCTCAGCTGTCTGGATTAAACCGATTGCATCGTTTGCGTTGGAAGTAGCCTGGTCAAGACCGTTAATCTTGGAACGCATCTGCTCGGAAATAGCAAGACCTGCTGCATCATCTGCAGAACGGTTGATTCTATATCCGGAAGACAGCTTCTCCAAGTTCTTCTGTCCGTTAGATGCGTTAGCGGAAAGGTTTCTGTAAGCGTTGTTTGCTGCAATATTGTGTTGAATAACCATAGTAATATCCTCCTGATTTCGGCATGCCAGAACCTCCCTGTCCTATGCAAAGTTTCTTCCCCGGCGCCAGAGAAAAAACTTCTTGTGTCGCCTTTTTTGTCTTTCGACTGTTTTTTTGCCTTTTGGCTGTTATGGTCCGAAGACCGGTGTCCTCTTCCTAAGGAAGAGATGATTTGTGGCAAGTTTTTTGGTTTTATTCTTGCTGCAAGATATATATCGGAGACAAATATTAAAAAATAAGTATTATGTGAAAAAATTTTTTTATGCTAAAATATCGATGGTATTTCTTGCTTTATTACTATATGAGAAAAAAGGAAACACTTTATTTTCTATTACTTACAACAAAGGAGAAAGGATAAATTTCATGGGACAGATTCAGGTAGAAAGAACGGACATTGAGGGATTATGTATTATCACTCCCACCATCCACCAGGACAGCAGAGGCTATTTTATGGAAAGCTACAATGAAAGAGATTTCCAGGAACAAGGTCTTAATCTTCGTTTTGTACAGGACAATCAGAGTATGTCTGTAAAGGGTGTATTGCGGGGACTGCATTTTCAAAAGCAATATCCCCAGGGAAAGCTTGTTCGCGTCTTAAAGGGAAGAGTTTATGATGTGGCTGTAGACTTAAGAAAGAACAGCAAAACTTACGGTAAGCATTTCGGCATTACTCTTAGTGAAGAAAATAAAAAGATGTTCTATATTCCGGAGGGCTTTGCCCATGGCTTCCTGGTGCTTTCCGATACTGCGGAATTTGCCTATAAGGTAACAGACTTCTACCACCCCGGAGACGAAGGCGGTCTGGCATGGAATGACCCAAGCATCGGCATTCAGTGGCCGGAGTTACAGGGGACTTATGCCGGAAATGCGAAAAAAGACGGCTACGCTATGGAAGACGGCAGCCCTCTTCTTCTCTCCGAAAAGGATGAGCTCTGGCTTCCTTTGGCAGAAACCTTTTCCTTCTAAAGCATGAGTATTCCTACTCTTTTTACCTATACCGTTCCGAAAGACTTTGCAAATAAGACGATAGAAGCTTTTCTTTTGGAACAGGGCTATACCAAAACACTGCTTTCCGCTTTAAAGAGAGTTCATTTTTTTGAGGCGGAAAGGGAGTATTACGGGATTGAAAAAAATGGTCAATGGGCCTTTACCGTGGATCATTTAGCAGAGGGCGATTGCCTTTCAATCTACCTTCCAGCGGATGAAGAGAACAGTGCTCCGCCTTATGACTTTCCTTTGGACATTGTTTATGAAGACCGGGATATTCTCCTGCTAAATAAGCCTGCAGGACTCCCCTGTCATCCCTCTCCCGGACATTTTGAAAAGACTTTAGCCGGTGCCGTAGTTTTTTATCAGATGCAGAATACTTCTGCATCTTCTTTTGTTTGCCACTTTATCCACAGATTGGACTTGGATACCAGCGGTTTGATTCTTCTGGCGAAGAATCGTTTGGCTGCATCGATTTTAAACAAAGATATGAAGGAGGGACGTATTCAAAGAAGCTATCTGGCTTTTTGTCAGGGAAATCCCGAATTTTCCCTCGGTCATGTTCCGGGATTTAGACGGGTTCATGAGAGCGAAAAAGAAGAATTTGATTATGCCTTTGCCATATCTGCGCCTATCGCCAGAGTAGAAGAAGAAAAAATGCTGAGAACCGTGGATTTTCAAAAAGGACAGGAAGCCCTAAGTTATTTTAATGTCTTAAACTATTTTCCCAATAACAACTATTCTCTTCTGCAGCTTCAGCTGGCCACCGGCCGGACCCATCAGATTCGTGTCCATCTTTCTTACCTCTCCTGTCCCTTACTGGGGGATAGTCTTTACGGCAATGAAGAAAGTATTGTTTCACAAAATATAGGCTTGTCCCGTCAGGCACTCCACTCCTACTCCATTTCCTTTACCCATCCGATTGGGAAAGAAAAAATGTTTTTTAAACGGGAACTGCCTCCAGATCTATCCCTGCTCCTACAATAGGCAAAAAAGTGCTCAGAATATGTCTGAGCACTTTTTCTTTGGGCCTTAGACAGCCCCTATTGATTGTATGCAATTAAGCTTTTTTCTCTTCCTTTGGCAATACAATATTTAAGAATACTGCAATAATGGTTGCCAAAACTACAGGAGACTTTCCGAAAATCATAGTGAAAGAAGTCGGGAACAATTCCAAGGATGCAGGAGCCTGCGCAATACCCACTCCGATAGCTGCTGCAAGACCTACTACTGTAGTAGAACGAGCGGTTAACGGTTCCTGAGTAATCAACTTAATTCCGGTCATCGCAATGGTAGAGAATACAGTAATGGTAGCTCCTCCCAAAACACACTGAGGAATAGTGGTAAGTAATGCAGAGAACTTAGGGCACAGTCCACAAATCAAAATAAATACACCTGTAGTTGCAAATACCCTTCTTGCTACTACCTTATTGGAAATTACGATACCCACATTTTGAGAATAGGTTGCTGTGGGAAGACCTCCAAAGAAGGATGTAAGGAAGTTAGTAGCACCGTAGGCAATAATTCCGCCACGCAACTCATCATCACTGGGCTCTCTGTTAAATCCACCCATAGTAGTTGCTGTAAAATCACCGATAGCCTGAATGGAGTTAATGGCAAAAAGCAAGCCGATAGAAATACAAGCAGGTGCATTGAAAGAAACACCGAATGGCAGGAAGTGAGGAAGCGCAAACCAAGAAGCGGTTCCAATTTTGTCAAAGGAAATCATCCCAAAGCCAAGAGCCACAAGATATCCTACAAGCATACCTAAAAGGATAGAAGCCAATTTGAAAATACCCTTACCAAAGATACTAAAGCACATTACAGCAATCAGAGTAATAAATGCCACCAGCCAGTTCTGCCAAGATCCATAGTACAGTGCAGGATTGATGGTAATCCCTTTTTCAGCAAGAGTCTGCATTCTGTTTGCTACTCCGCCGGCCATATAATTTACCGCTGTTGGATACAAGGATAAACCAATGGTAAATACTACAGTTCCGGTTATCAGTGGTGGGAAAAATTTACGAATACTCTTAACAAATATTCCTACTACAACAGCAACGATTCCACCAACCATCATTGCTCCAACGATAGCACTTACTCCACCGCCATCTTTGGCAATGGCCTGCATACTGGGAAGATAAGCAAAGCTGATTCCTAAAATCATAGGAAGTCCGGCACCGAAAACGCCCTTCTTTAAGGGAAAGAGCTGTAAGAAGGTACAGACTGCAGACATGGTTAAGGATGCCTGAATCAAGATAATTCTTTGTCCGATTTCCAATCCTGCTACATTAGAGATGATAATCGCCGGTGTTACACAACCGATAATCATAGCCACCAAGTGCTGTAGCGCCAAAGAAATGGTAGGTGCCACATCCGGCTTTCCATCCCATTTAAACAACTCTTCCATTTTGTTTTGTTCTACACCCATTTTCGCCCCTCCTGACCAAAAATATTTTTTGGGAACAAATTAATTTTTTGACTTCACTAATACTAGCTATTTTTTTAACAGATTACAACTTGGCATTTCTTACAGAAATTTTTTTCGTATTTTGTGAAAGATTCTTAATGAAATGCAAAGTAGCCTTCCTCTGTTAATAGTGCATCCATGGGGATATCCGTTTTTTCCATGGGAATCTTATCGTAAAGTAACCAGGAAAAGCATAAACATAGCTTTTTCCCCCTGCTCTTTTCCAAGAATCGATCGTAGTAGCCTGCTCCATGCCCCAGTCTTCCCCCCCTTTGATCCGCCATTACACAGGGAATCAAAGACAAGTCAATGCACCAGTCCGTAGAAGAAGGGAGTTCTTTCCTTGGTTCTAAAATTCCATAGGTCTGGGGAATAAGTTCCTCCATACTATGAATCTCTACCGCCTCCATCAGATGCTCTTTTCCCGGAATACATCGGGGAACGCACACTCTTTTCCCCATCTGTAAAGCCGTTTCCAAAATGATTCTGGTGTCCACCTCCCCTTCCATACTCACATAGGAGAAGATCCTTTCCGCTTCCAGAAAAAAAGGAGATTGCAAAAGACGAAGATGAATTTCCCTATTGGCCTTGTCCAGCTGTTCTGCAGGAATTCCTCTCTTTCTTTCCTTTGCAATCTCCCTAAGTGCATCCTTTTTCTTTTTCTGATCCAAAAATGAAAAAAATGCCATACTTCCTCCTAAAGATAGTTCAACCCTTACAAGGAGGAAGTATAGCATGAATCTTTTTAATTATAAACAAAAATAAAATTTATATAAGCAAATAATAAATTGCCTGCCCTATTTCATTTTACAATAAAATAAGAGAGCTATCCCTTTATTCTGTCACCGGAACCTTAGTCCAATCCAGCTTTTTCATGTTTTCCATAAGCTCTTCTATTGTTCTTCCCCTTACTTCCACACGCTTTACAGCTGTTTTTTCCGCAGCTTCAAGATCCTCTGTTTCCCTTATCGCTTTTTCTTTATCGGAAAGTTTATCCTTGGAATCCGTCTTCTCTACCTTTCCGGACTTCCCTGATTTTTGTGCCTTCTCGGACTTTTTATCCCCCTTAAGCGCTTCCTTTTCCGCCGCTCTCTTAGCTTCCTGCTTTTCTTCCAGTTTCTTCGCTTCCCGCTTTTTATCCTGCTCTTCCGCAATCTTTCTGGCAGAGCTTGTGCTCTTCTCTAAGCTGGCAATCAGCATGGTGGTGCCGTCCTCTTGGGTTTTTGCCGCAATACTCTTGATGTCCTCCACATTGGTCTTGTTTGTGCCATTGTTATTGCCTATCCCTGTCTGCGCCATCAGCATAGACTTAACGGTCTGATCCAATGTATTTAATTGCTCTCTTTCAAATTTCTTATCCGTTGCCATTTTTTCAATTTCTTCATTACTTAGAACAACGGTAAATTCCTTATTGCTCTTTCCTGCTAAGGCAT
>NZ_DBHIGR010000147.1:0-5707 GCF_057249185.1 Oribacterium sp. | reverse complement strand
CCACGTTAGCCTCTCCACGATAACCGTCTGTTCCAAAATATTTTCCCATCTTTTCTCCTTAACTTTTTTGCAAATTGAGCCAGTACATTTTTTCATTCCGGTTTGAAATATATTGCTATCCCCTTCTACCGGGTTCTTCTATCCCTTATTTTTGGAAAGGGACCTGTCTGCTGAATCTGCAAACAGGTCCTCTCTCCTTTCTATAAAAAGAAAGCTTCTTTATTCCGCTTCTAACGCCTGTAAATAACGCTTTAAAGCATCCTTCCAATGAGGAAGGCCCTGAAATCCCTCTCTCTTAAGCTTTTCTTTACTCAGTCTTGAGTTAAAGGGACGTCTTGCTCTACTTAAACCGTACTCCTCCGTAGTAACGGGAATCACCTCCGTGGAAAGTCCCACCTCTTCGTAAATGGCCTTGGTAAAGTCATACCAGGAAATGTACTCTCCTTCATTGGTGGCATGATAAGTACCATACTTTTCCGTCTCCACCATATCCACCAAAAGCCTTGCCAAATCCAAGGTATAGGTGGGACTTCCCACCTGGTCGGAAACCACTCGCACACTGGGATGCTTCTTACCCACCTGTAACATGGTCTTAATAAAGTTCTTTCCGTTTAAGCCGAAAACCCAGGCAATACGAACAATAAAATGCTCCGGTAAAACCTTTCGAATCGCCTCTTCTCCCGCAAGCTTGGAAGCTCCATACACATTGATGGGATGGAAATCTCTTTCCTCCTCTTCCCAAGGCTTTGTTCCATCACCGGAGAAAACATAGTCTGTGGAAAGATAGAGCATCTTCCCCTTTAAGTCCTTCATGACTTTTGCAAGACTTCCGGGAACCTCTCCGTTAATACGAAAAACAAAATCTCTTTTCTCCGGATCCTCCGCATCATCCACCGCAGTCCATGCAGCACAGTGAATCAGACAGTCAATCTTCTCTTCGGTAAGAATTCTTCTGGCTTCCTCTTCATTGGTCAGATCCAGTCCCACATAGGGCATCGTGCAAACCGGACTTCCGTCCATAATTCCCACATACTCCGGTTCCATGCCGGAGCCTACCGCCTCTATGCCTCTTCGAGCCAACTCATTCATCACATCATGGCCTAACTGCCCATTAACGCCGGTAACGAAAACTCTCATGCTTATTCTCCATACTGCTTCTTATAATAATCCTGATACTCTCCGGAAATGATGTGCTCCCACCAATCCTTGTGGTCCAGGTACCACTGAATAGTTACGGGAATACCGGTATCAAAGCTATATTCCGGCTTCCAACCAAGCTCAGTCTCAAGCTTCGTGGGGTCAATGGCATAACGCATATCGTGTCCGGGACGGTCTGTCACATAATGAATCAGGGATTCCGGCTTGTCTAAAGCCTTTAAAATCGTCTTCACAACCTCAAGATTGGTTCTTTCATTGTGTCCGCCAACATTGTAGACCTCTCCCACTCTTCCTTTACGGACAATGAGGTCAATAGCCTTGCAATGGTCGGTTACATAGAGCCAGTCACGAACATTCTCCCCCTTACCGTAAACAGGGATGCTTTCGTTATTTAAGGCTCTGGAAATTACCAGCGGAATCAACTTCTCCGGAAAATGATAGGGGCCGTAATTGTTGGAACAACGGGAAATGGTCACCGGCAGTCCGAAGGTTCTGTGATATGCCAGGACAAAAAGATCCGCACTTCCCTTGGAGGATGAATAGGGAGAAGAGGTTTTAATAGGAGTATCCTCTGTAAAGAAAAGGTCTGTTCTCTCTAACGGCAGGTCTCCGTATACCTCATCGGTAGATACCTGATGATAACGCTTTATACCGTACTCTCTGCAGGCATCCATTAAACAAACGGTACCCAAAACATTGGTCTTTAAAAAGATTTCCGGATCCTTTAAGGAACGATCCACATGGGACTCTGCCGCAAAGTTAATCACCACATCCGGCTTTTCCTTTGCAAATAAATCAAAGATAAAAGCTCTGTCTGTAATATCTCCCTTAATAAAACGATAATTTTTCTTTCCCTCTAAGGGAGCCAAGGTCTCCAAATTTCCTGCATAGGTCAGGCTATCCAGGCAAATCCACTCCTCATCGGGATAGGCATTTACCACAAAATGCATGAAGTTTCCTCCAATAAAGCCTGCGCCTCCGGTTACGATTGTTTTCATCTTCTCCTCCTACTGCTCCTCGATATATTTTCCGTCTAAAACATCCTTTAAGTACTTGCCATATTCATTTTTCTTTAAAAGCTCATAGGCTTCTAAAACCTTTTCCTTGCTAATCCAGCCATTACGATAGGCAATTTCTTCAAGACAGGCAATCTTTCTGTGCTCATGGGTCTCAATGGTACAAACGAAATTGGTAGCATCCACTAAGGACTCATGGGTTCCTGTATCCAGCCAGGTAAAGCCCTGTCCCAAAAGCGCCACATCCAGCTCTCCCTTTTCCAGATAGATACGGTTCAGGTCGGTGATTTCCAGCTCCCCTCTCTTGGAAGGTTTTAAGCTTTTCGCATAGTCCACAACCTTGTTGTCGTAGAAATATAAACCGGTTACACAGTAGTTGGACTTGGGCTTCTCCGGCTTTTCCTCAATAGAAATTGCCTTTCCGGCCCCGTCAAACTCCACAATACCGAAACGCTCCGGATCATCCACATAGTAGCCAAATACGGTAGCACCATGCTCCTTTGCCACAGCCTTCTTTAAGATTTCTCTAAAGCCTCTTCCGGAGAAAATGTTATCTCCCAAAATCATGGCTACCGGCTCTCCTCCGATAAACTCTTCCCCAATTAAAAAGGCTTGCGCCAATCCGTCCGGAGAGGGCTGTACCGCATACTGTAAGTTTAAACCGAAAGCCTCTCCATCCCCTAAGAGCTCCTGAAATCTGGGTGTGTCTGTAGGTGTGGAAATAATCAAAATATCCCGAATCCCCGCATCCATCAAAACGGACAAAGGATAGTAAATCATCGGCTTGTCATATATCGGAAGCAATTGCTTAGAAGTCACCCTTGTCAGCGGATATAATCTGGTGCCGGAACCTCCTGCAAGAATAATACCTTTCATGGTTTTTCTCCCCTCTTAAAATAATGCATACTGCTGTAAATTTTAGCATAGGAAAAGCAGATATACAAAGGCTTTTTCCGTTAAATTAGCTTAATTTTTATAGGAGTTTTTTTAAGAATTTTTATAAGCCTGTTTCCATCATAGACTGTTTTTCAAAAATTCGCTTAATACCTATCTCTACCTCTTATTTTTTCATAAACTCTTTTCCCTAGCTTTGCAAGGCATTTTCTCCTATGTTACACTAATAAAACATAATACTTTGCAAAAGGAGTTTAGCATGGAAAAAGCTTTAATCGCCATGAGTGGCGGTGTGGACAGCTCTGTTGCCGCAGCGCTTATGCAGGAAAGAGGATATGATTGTATCGGCATCACCATGAAATTATACGATAGTGAAACCGGACAGGCCTGCCGCAGCAGAACCTGTTGTACCTTAGAAGACGTGGAGGACGCAAGACAGGTGGCCTCTACCCTTTCCATGCCCTTTTATGTTTTGAATTTCAAGGACGATTTTCAAAAAAAAGTCATTCTTCCCTTTGTGGAGACCTATGAAAATGGCGGAACCCCCAACCCCTGTATTCGATGCAATCGTTTTATGAAGCACGATAAGCTTTACCAAAGGGCGGAGGAACTCTCCTGTTCTTATATTGTTACCGGTCACTATGCCAGAATCGAAAAGGATGAAAGCAGCGGACGTTATCTTCTGAAGAAGGCAAAAGACGAGAAAAAGGATCAAAGCTATGTACTCTATTTCTTAAGTCAGGAACAGCTGGCCCATACCCTCTTCCCCTTGGGAGAATACTCCTCTAAAGAAGAAGTCCGGGAAATTGCGGACAAATACGGTTTTATCAATTCCGATAAACCGGATTCTCAGGATATATGCTTTGTGACCAATGGAGATTATGGAGATTTTCTGGAAAAGTTCCGGGGAAAGCCTTATCCCAGCGGAGACTTTGTGGATGAAAACGGGAAAAAGCTGGGAGAACATAGAGGTACTGTCCGTTACACTATCGGTCAAAGAAAGGGCTTGGGGCTTTCCTTGAAAAAGCCCATGTATGTTTCCGGAAAAAACATCGAAAAAAATCAAGTGATTCTCTCTGACAAAGAAGGGATTTACTTTGAAGGCCTATTGGCCAATGATTTTAACTGGATCAGCCTTCCCCCAACGGAAGAAAGGACCGTAGAAGCCAAAACCCGCTATAACGGAAAGGCTGTTCCCGCAATCGTCTCTGTCCGGGAAAACGGCGACGTCTTCCTACGCTTTCCGGAAAAAGAAAGAGCCGTAACCAAAGGTCAGGCCGTGGTGCTTTATGACGGAGACTTAGTTCTCGGGGGCGGAACGATTATAGAAGGGTATAAGAAGATTTAATAAATCAAAAAAGATTTTCTAAGCAATATAGGTCTGAAACGGGGTACGCTCTCACTAGCTTAATCCAATGTATTGAAGGACTGTATTTATTATAAAGATGCGCTCTAATGCAGTATAGGTCTATAATCGGGGCACGCTCCCGCTAACCTCGCCTACGCATCGGAACTAACTTCAAGCTTCGCTTTGCTCGCTTTCAGTAAGTACCGGCGGGCTCAGATTGCCCCTCTTACAGACCTATACTGCATTATTCGCTTCACTTATTGATTTTTACAGTTCTTCACTTCGTCGGATTTCGCAAGTATCGGGCTCAGACTCCCCCGCATTCAGACCTATATTACGGAAATCCTATATTATTTTGATTTTTTAAAGTCCCTTTGTATAGAAATGAACAATCATCACTCTTTCATAAGGCGAGGATGCCGAGAGCGTGCCCCCGTTTAGACCTATACTGCATGAAAGCATAGCATGCACATATACTCATTTCTCTTTAGACATACAGAGCTTCATCCGAAAGCTTCGCCTTATGAATCAGCAGAATTCCTCCTCTTTCTTTTCCCTTTACGTTATAAAGGGCGGTATCTGCCGCAAAGGTATAGTCCCAAACCCTGTTCTTTTTCAGGGGAACGGAATTACGGATTCCTTGGGAAATGGTCACAACTCCCCCTCCCACTTCTTCCGAATGTTGTAAGTTTAAGGCTTTCACCGATTCTCCCAATTCCTTGGCATAGCTTAAAAGCTCTTCATCCTGCATATTCTCATAAATCAGAACAAATTCATCCCCGCCGTAACGGGCAGCGTAGATGCCGGGATGCTTTGCACAGAGCTTCTTGATTTCCCCGGCCACCAAACGAAGACATTCATCCCCGGCCTGATGACCGTAGCGATCATTGTACTGCTTAAAATAGTCTAAATCCACCATTTCAAAGCCCACAGGGGTTCTGGAATTATATGCTCTCTCAAAGGCGGCATCCGCAAAGGTACTCAAATGATAACGGTTGGGAAGGCCGGTTAATTCATCATGATCCGCTTTCTGGGTGAGGCGAACATTTTCCTCCTCCATAAAGGCATTCTGCTCCTTTAAATCCTCCAAATCCTTCCGAATCTTTAAAGCAAATAAAAAGGCATTGACCTTTTCCACCTCCTGCTGCTTCACCATCTCATAGTAGTGATATGCAGACTCATTCCTGGATTTCTCATCGGAAATCTTGTCAAAGTACCGTAGCTTGGATTCTAAAAAGCGTTTCTGCAATTCCGGAAGATTGATTTCCGAAAGCTTTCCCTCCAGAAGACG
>NZ_DBHIGR010000146.1:0-5720 GCF_057249185.1 Oribacterium sp. | reverse complement strand
GACAAGATTAAGGAAGCTTTGGCGGAGGTAGAAAAGGCAGAGGTAAAATTACAGCTTGGATTCGTTCGTCGTTTCGATCGTTCTCACAAGAAGGTAAGAGATGTGGTGGCATCCGGCCAGTTAGGAAAGCCTTATGTAGTAAAGGTTTGCTCCAGAGACCCTGAAGCACCACCTATGTCCTATGTGGCAGTATCCGGCGGAATCTTTATGGATATGATGATTCACGACTTTGACATGGTTCGTTACCTTGCAGGCTCCGACATTACCGAGGTAAACACAGTAGGCGCTTGCCTGGTAAATCCTGACTTTGCAAAGTATGACGATGTGGATACCGCTATCGTAACCTTGAAGTTTGCCAACGGTGCCATCGGCGTAATCGACAACTGTCGTCAGGCGCCCTACGGTTATGACCAAAGAGTGGAAGTACATTGCGAAAAGGGTTGTGTACAGGACAACAACAATCTGGAAAATGAAGCTTATATCAGCACTGCATCCGGTGTGGAGGGAGCAAAGCCCACATGGTTCTTCTTAGAGAGATATAACGATGCCTTTATTGCGGAAATGGAGGACTTCGTAGATGCAGTATTGGAGGGCAAGGAAGTACCTGTAGGCGGTAAGGACGGTTTGGAATCCGTACGGGTGGCTATGGCGGCAAGAAAGTCTCTGTTAGAGAAGCGCCCTGTACAGCTTAGTGAAATCTAAGAGCAGAATTCTTCTATATAGAAGAGAAATGTTCTTGATCGATAAAATAACCCGTTCCAAGAGGAACAAAAATCCATTTTATAAGAGAGGTAATCAAAATGTTTAAAAAAGCACTTGTAGTTTTAATGGCAGCATCTGCTCTTTCCTTCGCTCTTACAGGATGTGACAAGACTGAGACCAAGACAGAAAATGCAGGAACCGAGGCTAAGTCCGAGGAAGGCAAGTCCGAAGAGGCAAAGTCTACAGAAGCTAAGGAAGGCAAGACAGAGGAGAAGGCTGAGGCGAAGTCCGATTCTTCCGAGGATCCATTAGCCGGAGCAAGCTTCGAAGGGGATTATAAGATTGACGTAATCTTAAAGACCACCTCCTCCGAGTACTGGAGCTATGTGGTAGCCGGAGCAAAGGCATTTGAGAAGGATCACCCAAATGTTAAGGTTGAGGTTAAGGGAGCAAGCTCCGAGACTGCTTATGACGAGCAGCAGAATATGATCGAGACAGACTTAAACTCCGGAAGCTATGACGGATATGTTATTGCTCCATTACAGGCTGACCTGGTTAAGACTCTTATCGCAGGACAGACCAAGCCAATCGTAGCAGTAGATACCAATATTGATGCTAAGGAAGTTTTATCTTTCGTAGGAACTTCTAATGACACTGCAGCAAAAGAAGGCGGAAAGGCTGCCGTTGAAGAAGCTAAGAAGAGAGGCTGGACAGAGATTAAGGCCATCTCCATTTCCGGAGTACAGGGAGACGGAACAGCAACAGCAAGACTGAAGGGATATCAGGAAGGTATCAACGAAGCAGGCGGAGAGTTCTTGGAGAAGGAAATCCAGTATGCTGACGCCGTAGCAGATAAGGCTGTAACTTCTATGGAAGCTATTATGCAGAACCACCCTGAAGGAATCGCTATCATTGCATGTAACAATGACGATATGGCTATCGCAGCAGCAAGAGCAGCTAAGGGCAACGAAGCATACAAGAACACCATTTTCATGGGATTCGACGGCATCAAGTCCGCATGTGAGGCTATCCTTGAGGGAACAGAGTCTATGTCCGTTGCACAGGAAGCTTATGACATGGGATACAAGTCTGTAGCAGCAACTGTAGCAAAGCTAAACGGAACAGAGCTTCCAGAGTTCATCAACTCCGGCGTTTCTATCATCACAAAGGAAAATGCACAGAAGAGATTGGATGACCTGAATTCTTACTTAGGAAAGTAATCATAGCTTTGAAAATCAAATCAGCCGGAAGATAGCGGATGCTTCCGAGCAAAATGAAGTGAATCTAAGCACAACAAAGGGATGTTTCTCCTCATAAGAAAACATCCCTTTTCTCGAAAGAAGATAAAAAAGAAATTTTTTTCAAATACATTTTTGTGAAAATCATAACAGGCACTATACACAAGAGTAAAATAAAGGGGAAAGCATGAAGGAAAGTATTGTACAACTGAAAGATGTACGCAAGACCTTCCCCGGTGTGGTTGCGCTAAGCAAGATGCAGTTAGATGTACGTAAAGGCGAGATTTTAGGATTGATCGGAGAGAATGGAGCAGGAAAGTCTACGCTGATTAAAGTATTAACTGGGGTATACCATCCGGATGAGGGGCAGATCATCGTAGAAGGACAGGAAAGACAATTTAAAACTCCACAGCAGGCCATTTCTGCGGGAATCTCCTGCGTATACCAAGAATTGAATATTGAGAAGCTGCTTTCGGTAACCGACAATATGTTTATCAACAAGTGGATTCGTAAAGGGCCTTTACTGGACTATGGGAAAATGCACCAGATTGCCCAGGACATGATGAAGAAGTTGGGATTGGACGTGGATGTACGGAAGCCGGCAGGACACTACGGCATGGGAGTTCAACAGATGATTGAAATCTCCAAGGCGCTCCTGGCCAATGCCAAGTGTATCATCATGGATGAGCCTACCTCTTCCTTATCGGAAAAAGAGGTAGAAGAGCTTTTGAAAATCTGTAGAGATTTACGGGCGCAGGGGATTGGCATTATCTTCGTGTCCCATAAGCTGGAGGAGCTGTTCCAACTCTGTGACCGGATTACCGTTATCCGTGACGGAGAATACATTGATACCAAGGACGTGGCGGATTGGGACAATGACAGCCTGATTAAGGCCATGGTAGGTCGTTCTCTGGATAACCAATTCCCGAAGGAAGCAGGGGTGCGTTCTGAAAAACCATTGTTGGAAGTAAAGAATATTCACCGTAAGGGCGTGCTCCACAATGTATCCTTTAAGGCTTATGGCGGAGAGGTTTTAGGATTTTCCGGACTGGTAGGTGCGGGAAGAACAGAAACCATGAGAGCCATCTTTGGAGCGGACCCCATTGACGGAGGAGAAATCTATATCCGTGGGGAAAAGGTGGATATTAAGAATCCCAAAGATGCTATCCGGGCTAAAATTGCTTTCCTGACCGAGGACCGGAAGGGACAGGGACTGATTTTAAATGAGTCCATTCAAAATAATCTGATTTTGGCGAATTTAAAGGGCTATCAGAAGGGCTTGTTCTTAAGTCAGAAAGATATGGATAGCATGGGTGAGGGCAGAATTAACGAGCTAAGCATTAAGTGTCCCAGCCAGGAAGAAAGAGTAGGACAGCTTTCCGGCGGAAACCAGCAGAAGGTGGTTATCGGAAAGTGGTTAAATACCAATGCAGATATCTATATCTTGGATGAACCTACCAGAGGAATCGACGTAGGAGCCAAGGTGGAGGTGTATCAGGTGATTAACCGTTTGGTAAAAGAGGGAAAATGTGTCATCATGGTGTCTTCCGAAATGCCGGAAATCCTGGGAATGAGTGACAGGGTACTGGTAATGCGCGAAGGAAGAATCACCGGAGAAATGTCAAGAAGTACAGATGCTTTCAATCAGGAATCCGTGATGAAAGCAGCTTGGGAGGTATAAGATGCAAAAATCAAAATTAGGAAATTTAAGTAATTATATTGGAACATTTGCGGCACTGATTATTCTGTGTATCGCATTGGCATTGGCTTCTCCCAACTTCTTGGATAAGGCAAATCTGATGTCCATCTTAAAGCAGACCTCCTTTAACGCGCTGCTTTCCACCGGAATGCTGCTTACTCTGATTACTGCAGGAATCGACCTTTCCGTAGGAGCAACGGCAACCTTTGGAGCCTGTGTGGCAGGAGCTATGGTAAGAATGGGAGTGACCAATCCGGTATTCTTGTTCTTGGCTGTGTTAGTAGTAGGCGGTGTTGTGGGACTGATTAACGGTCTTCTTCTTACCCGTCTTCACCTGCCTCACCCCTTCGTATCCACTCTGGGTATGAAGAATGTGCTTTGGGGAGCAGCTTTAATTATCACTTCCTCTCAGATGATCAGCTTCTCCAACACCGGAGCAGAGGGCATCATGGTACTGGGAAGTGCCACCATCTTAGGGGGATTCCCCATCAGCTTCGTGGTGGTTATCGCCATTTATATCCTGATGCATATCCTTCTGACAAAAACTGCCTTAGGTCGTTCCATCTACTGTGCAGGAGGAAATATGGAGGCTACCCGCCTTTCCGGAATCAATGCGGACAATGTATTAACCTTCTGCTATGTGCTTTCCGGCTTTATGGCAGGTTTTGCAGGAATCGTATCCATCGGCCGTTCCGGAATCTCCAACGGTGCAAATGCTATTCAGCCCTATGATACAGACGCCATTGCAGCTTGTATCATCGGTGGAGCATCCTTCATGGGAGGAAAAGGAACCATGGTAGGAACCATGCTGGGCGCATTAATTATTGCGGTACTCAGAAACGGATTTACCCTTCTTTCCGTACCATCCGCTTGGCAGAACCTTGTGCTTGGCTTGGTAATCATTGGCGCCGTACTTCTGGATGTAACAAGAGAGAGAATGCAGAAGAAAAAGAAATAAGACAAATTTCCAGCAGGTCTATTCCATCGAAAATTGAATAGCTGAAAAATGAATCTAAAGCGGATTTGTTCCTAAAAAATGTGGGCAAGAATAACTCCACTGTTAGTGAACAAATCCGTGATTTTTTTATGGAAACAATACAAATAGAAAACATACAACAATAGGAGAAAAATATGAGCGAGATTAAAGTGGGCATCGTAGGACTGGGACGCTTAGGAAAGGTACACGCAAGAAACATAGCCTTTAAAATTCCCGGAGCAAAGCTGGTGGCTGCCTGTTCCATTATGGAAGCGGAATTACAGTATGCAAAGGAGGAATTGAAGGTTTCAGAAACTTTTACATCTTATGAAGAGATGTTGGACAAGGCAGATATAGATGCGGTAGCCATCGTAAGCTCCAGCCCCTGCCACTGTGATCAGATTGAAAAAGCTTTGGCCAAGGGTCTTCATGTCTTTACGGAAAAGCCTCTTGGGGTGGATGTGGAAGAATGTAAAAAGGCGGAGAAGGCAGTGGAGACCCATCCCGACCAGGTATTCTTCTTAGGCTTTATGCGCCGTTTTGATCCCTCTTACAGTTACGCGAAGAAAAAGATTGAAGAGGGTGCAATCGGAATTCCCTATATGGTAAAGGCAACCGGAATCGATCCGGAGGCGGCTGTAGAGGGTGCTATCAAGTTTGCCCCAACCAGCGGAGGCCTTTTTATCGATATGGCTAGCCATGATGTGGATCTGATTCGTTGGTTTTTAGGAAGTGAAGTAAAGGAAGTCTACGCCCTGGGAGCAAACTTTAAGCATCCGGAATTTTTATCCTGCAACGATACGGAAACCGGTGCGGCATTGTTCCAACTGGAAAATGGGGGCATCGCAGAGCTTCATGTGGGAAGAACCGCAGCCCATGGCTACCATATTGAAACAGAAATCGTGGGAACGGAAGGCAGCATCAGAATCAGTCCCGTGCCGGAGAAGAATCTTGCCATCCTCTATGACCGCTACGGTGTAAGACAGGAATGTGTAGAAAGTTTCCCGGAAAGATTTGATGAGGCGTACCTTTTGGAAATGCAGGAATTTGTTCAGTGTATTATCGAAAAGAAGAAGCCGAAGCTTTCCGTATATGACGGAACCCG
>NZ_DBHIGR010000145.1:0-5820 GCF_057249185.1 Oribacterium sp. | reverse complement strand
GCAATCATTTCATCGGTTAAGAGACTTGCTTCCGAAGCCAGCATCCCAAGGCCCAGTCCCGGATAAATCAGGGCGTTATTTGCCTGCCCAATGATATACTCCACACCCTTATAAGAAACAGGGTCTGCCGGAATACCGGTTGCCACGAAGGCCTTTCCGTCTGACCAGGTAATCAGGTCTTCCGCCGTTGCCTCTGCCAGTTCTGTCGGATTGGACAAGGGGAAAATGCAGGGGCGCGCAGTATTCTGACACATCGCTTCCACAACTTCCTTAGTAAAGGTATTTGGCTGCGTAGAAGTACCTACAAGAATCGTCGCCTTTACCGTTCTTACTACCTCTGCCAAGTCCGTTAATTTGTCTGCATTCGGGAAATCGGAACGTTTTTTCGCAAAGGGTTTCTGCTGGGGCGTTAAATCCTCCATATCATCAAAGAGTAATCCCTGCTTATCCACCATGAAGAAACGCTGGTAAGCCTCTTCCTCGGATAAGCCCTCTCTCACCATTTCTCTGTGTACGCGGGAGGCAATACCGGCTCCTGCCGTACCCCCACCAAAACAAAGATAAACCTGATCCCTAAGCTTCTGTCCGCTGATGGCCATTGCCCCGAATACTCCGCCTAAGGTTACGATTCCTGTTCCTTGAATATCATCATTAAAGGTTGGGATCTTGGTACGATATTTTTCCAGAATATTCGCAGCGTTTCCACGGCCGAAGTCCTCCCAGTGAAGATAGAGTTTGGGGAAAAGACGCTCAGCAGTCTCTACAAATTGGTCAATAAAGTCATAGTAACGATCTCCTCTGACACGCTCGTGACGATTTCCCAAGTAGTTGGGATTGTTTCGTAGTTCTTCCCTGTTGGTACCGGCATCGATAACCAGAGGGAGAACACAGGACGGATCAATTCCTGCAGCACCGCTGTATACCATCAGCTTTCCTACGGAAATATCCACACCATTGGTGCCCCAGTCCCCTATTCCGAGAATAGCTTCCGCATCGGTTACCACAATGAGACGGATTTCCCTGTCTCCTGCGGCGTTTTTCAAGGTCTTTTCAATATTTTCCGGATGGTTAATGTCCAGATAAGCCGCATACTGAGGATCCACAAAAAGATCACTATAGCCCTCAATGGTTAACGAAACCGTGGGATCATAAACAATAGGGTTAAATTCTGCCAAATGCTTGGAAAAAAGATAGTAGAAAAGAGTACGATTGGTATTGAAAATCTGCATGAGGAAGAGACGCTTTTCCAGGTCATTTTCCTTCTTTTCCATCTGAGCATAGGTCTGTGCCGCCTGCTCTTCAATGGTCTGCACGTGGGGAGGCAAAAGTCCGATCAGTCCTAATTTCTCACGTTCCTCCATGGTAAATGCCGTCCCCTTGTTTAAAAAGGGATTGTTCAAAATTTCATGTGCTTTCATAAGATTCCTCCTACTCATTAAGGAAAAGAGCAAACTGCCCTGTGAAGATGGTCCAGCCATCCGATGTACGCACAATCTAACATCGGTATAAATAATATTCAACAACATCATAAAAAGTTTAACAGAATCTACACACTTAACAGAATGAACACAATTACAAAGCAACAAGACTAAACACTTGTTTCTATGCGGTGAAGTTTCATTACTGTCAAATAATCATTGGCAACTCTATCATACAGCTCCTGACCTTAGTATTTTTTTGCCAACTAAAATTTCACTCTAAGAAGACAAGCTATAAAATATATGAAATTGCAATGTGACTAAATTCAAGCTATAATATGGGCATAATTTGGGAGGGCATATCTATGAAAATTATTCCTATGCGAGATTTAAAAAATACGGTAGAGGTAGAAAAGCACTGCATTAAAGAACAGGGTCCTGTTTATGTTACCAAGAATGGTTACGGGCGTCTTGTGGTGATGGATATCGAGTATTATGAGAAAACCATGCAAAAGATGTATGAAGCAAAAGCTGTTATAGAGGGGCTAAAGGATTTAGAAGAGGGTAATACTAAAGACGGAGCCGATATCATTCGTAAGTTAAAGGGGAAATATGAACTCTAGATTTCAGTATCGCTTTTCCAAAAAGGCAGAAGCAGACCTGGATGAAATTCTATCCTATATTTCTATAGAGCTTTCCAATCCTGATGCCGCATCAGGCTTCTTAAAGGATTTACAAACAGTAATAGATTCCATATGTGCTATCCCTAAGATTGGAAGGATTGTAGAAAATGAATTTCTCCCGGATAGGGAAGTAAGAAAATCTCTTGTGGGAAATTATATCCTATACTACCTTCCTGACACGAGGGAAAAAATAATCTATATCCTTCGCATTCTTTATGGCCGGAGAAGCTTAGATGAACTGGTAAGAGAGATAAATAATTATTAGTAATCTCCTTAGTAATTTAATTCATCTCTTCTCCCCACTCCTTCAGAAAGTCCTGCATCAATTTATCCCTTTTCTCTGCCATTTTTCGTGCAGAAGGGGTGTTCAACTCCTTGGAAATGAGTAAAAGCTTATCATAAAAATGCTCAATGGAATTCTCCAAGCTTCTTCCGTGGCTTCCACCAAACTGAAAGCAGCGGGCAATACCGACAGCACCTATAGCTTCCAGTCGGTCTGCATCCTGTACAATTTTTCCCTCTATCGTCTCCGGAGCTTTTCCCCTGTTTTTGCTAAAGGAAACGGAATTAATGTTCTTGCAAATCTCCTCAATTACTCCTGCAGGAAGTTTCTCCTGCTCCAAAAATCTTCTGGCATTGGCATTATTTTCCGTATCGAAAAGCTTATGATCATCGCAGTCATGCAGAAGGGCAGAAAGAGCAATCATTTCCGCTTCTCCCTGTCCTTCCGCTTTAGCAATCGACATCGCATTTTTATGTACTCGCAAACTGTGGGAAAGGTCATGCCCATCCCCATTTCCCTGAAATAACTTTGTGATGTACTCTATTGCTCTTTCTATTCTAGTTTTTTCCATAAACGATATATTCCTCTATAACGCCATTGTACTATCCATAGACAAGCCGGGAAACATAATAACATTATTCACTATATTCTGCTCTGCTTCCCAGATGGTAAGCTTTTGTTGCATATTCATCCAGCTTTCTACAGAAGTCCCGGTTGCACGACTGATTCGAATCGCCATTTCCGGACTCAAGGAGACCTTCTCATGTACAAACTCGGAAAGTGCCTTTCTGCTTATTCCCAACATTCTTGCGGCTTCTGTAATAGATAGGTTTAATGGTTTCAGAACATCCTCAAGAAATACATTTCCCGGATGTGTAGGTTTTCTCTTCATGGTCTTCTCCTTCTTTCTCCTAATGGTAGTCTTGATAATCCACCAAAAAAGCATCCTGCTCCTCAAAGTAAAATGTCACTCTCCAATTTCCATTTACAGTTACAGACCATAAATCCTGCATATTCCCCTTCAATGGGTGCAGTCTATATCCCGGTAAATCCATGTCTCGTGCACATTTACTGGCATCCAGCCTGTCTAAAATTCTTGCCAACTTTGCACTATGTTCTGCTTGAATTCCCTTCTTACTTCCAGCTTCAAAGAATTCTTGTAATCCTTTATGAGCAAATGATTTAATCATAGCTTTATCGTAACCTCCCGCGTTACAAATGTCAATCTTTTCCTCCGAACTTTCGCATCTCCTCTATCAAATCGTACACCCTCTCTCCGGAAAGAATCGTGGTTTTTCTATCCTCAAAAATGGTGCCATAGCGAGCCTCCAGTTGCTTCCATCGCTCTTCCATTTCTCTTTCTTCCCGTTCTTTTTCTTCCGTGAAAATATCGGCAAAGCTAAGCTGTCTTCCCTCATTTTCCTCTAAATGGTAAAAGCCTTCCCCGATTAATCGCACCCTTCGCTTGGGAATCTGCCGCAAGAGAGCAGAGGCATTTTTATATAAGGAGAATGCGCTTTGGGTACTTTCGGAAATGAGGGCAGAACGGGTAATGGTTTTCATATCTGCAAATGTGATTTTCAAAGAAACGCCTCTTGCATAGAGCCCGTAGCGCTTCGCCCTACTCTCTACTCGAAAGGATAAAAGAAACAGCACATCATCCAAAAAGAAATAGTCTGTCACATCCTCCTGAAAAGTCATTTCTTTACTGATGCTTTGGGTGTCCTCCGGACGATAGGGCACTACCCTCCGATGGTCGATGCCGTAGGAAAGCTCCAAGAGCATTTTCCCCTGATTCCCTAGAAGGCGAAGAACTTCCTTTTCTTTTTCCTGTAAATCTTTCACGGTATAAATTCCAAAGGAATAGAGCTTTTCCGCTGTTTTCTCTCCTACCGTAAAAAGTGACCGTACGTCTCTGTCTCGCAAAAGCTCTACATAGTCTTCTCTTCTTTGAATCATAAAGAAACCGTTGGGTTTTTTCTCTTCACTGGCAGTCTTTGCCGCCGTTTTCCCATAAGCAATCCCTACTGAGCAGGTGAGCTTCAACTCTTCCTTTACCCTCCTTTGGATTTCCCGCCCGATTTTTTCCGCTTCGGAAAAATCCTTGGCCACCTCTGTTAAATCCAGATAACCCTCGTCGAGGGCAATGTATTCTACCTGCTTGGTATAGCTTTCCAAAATTTCATGGAGCTCCTCTGACACGGCCTTATACTTCTCAAAATCCGGATACAGAAAAACAGCCTTCGGGCAAAGCCGAAAGGCTTCCTTACTGTTCATGGCGGAACGCACACCGTAGCGTCTTGCTTCATAATTGCAAGTCGCCACCACTCCCCGCTCCGTAGGTTTTGCGCCGATAATCAAAGGTTTATCTTTCAAATCAGGATTATCTCGCATCTCCACGGAGGCGTAAAAGGCGTCCATATCCACATGAAGGATAATTTGATTTTCTTGATATTCAGTTTGTGATAATTCCTGCATTTCCGATATATCTTTCCTTCTACTGAAAAAGGATACTCCATTTACTTCTCTGTTTTCGTTTCTATCTTTATTTACACTTTAACTTTTCCTATGCCAAACTTCTTCAAATCCACTTTTCCGTCCTTCACTTCCACCCCGTCTTCCTCAAGGCGTTTTCTCTGCTCATCTTCACCCCCAAAGGCAAAGGCAGGCGCTAATTCTCCCTTGGAATTCACAACCCGAAAACAAGGAATATTCTCCGGATCCGGATTCTTATGTAAAGCATTTCCCACGGCACGAGACATCTTTTTATTTCCGGCCATCTCCGCAACTTCCGCATAGGTAGCCACCCTGCCTTTAGGAATCTTCTTCACTGCCTCGTAAATTCGTTTTGTGGGGGAATCGGAAATAAGAGCATAGCTTTCTGATATCATTCTTTTCAGCTCTTCCTCCGGAATACTGCCGTCTAAAATAATGCTGTTCCAATGCTCTTTATTCTGGTGATAGGCAGGCTGTACCGCAGGATAAACTCTTCTCCAAAAGTCTCTCCATTCCGGATGAACCTTTACATTAAGATTCACTAAACCATTTCTTTCGTAGATAAGCAGAAAAGCTTTTTTATTTTCCTGAAAACGAATCAGCTCCCAATCCGCTGTACGGAAAGGATGGTCTATGTAGCTATCCGGAAAGGATAGACCGAATTGAATGGCTTCTTCTTTGGTTTTCATACTTTACAATTCACTCCTATTCTTCCCATCGTTCTTTCGGCTGTTAAGTCTTCCCAAAAGTATTAAAGTATTTCTAAGACTTTTTCTTATTTTAGCAAATCCCTAATCCCTTAGATAAAGCGGAGCCTCAGTTCTTACACCCTTTGCAAAATCTCCTCTTTGCAGCGTCACAAAATCCATATAGGGAACTCGATGTAAAAGATCCCGACAGCTTTCATAGATTTCCTTAAAGCATTCATGACAATGCTCCT
>NZ_DBHIGR010000144.1:0-5875 GCF_057249185.1 Oribacterium sp. | reverse complement strand
AAGCAACAAGGAAGGATAAAATCAAAATAGCTTCCTCTCTAAGGCCTACGTAAGTATTTTGTTCTACTTTTCCTTGTACAGCTTTTTTTCTACCGGTTTTATTACTTGTTTTATTTATGCTTTTATTTGTGTTTTTGTTTTTATTTGTCCTTTTTCTCGCCATAAATCCTCACAACTCCTATTTCCTTCCAGGGCATTATATAACATTTTCAAGACAAAAAAAAGCCAAGGCCGTCCTATCAGGGATAGGCCCTGTAAAAAAGAATAAAGAATCCCTATACAAAGGCAATGCAGTCACCAATTAAAGACATAATTGACTTTGTCTTAAATGCAAGATAAAATCTTAACATTACTGTAGAAGGGAGAACAGCATGATTCATGTAGCAATTGTCAGTCCGGAAAAATCTTTGGAGCCTATAGAAAAGGTCCTGCAAGACCCCTCCTTTGATTGTCAATTTTTCCCCTATATCTATAAGGACTTAAAGGATATTGACGGCATCTATGAAGACTGTAAAAAGAAATGTGATGTGATTTTCTTTTCCGGCGAACTGGGTTATCACTATATTCACCAGCATTTTCCGGATAATCGTATTCCCTGTGCTTTTACCGCCTACGAAACCATTGATGTTCTTTCTATTCTGCTGCAATTTCAAATCGAACATCGGGATCAACCATTGAACCGGGTATTCTGTGACTTCTTAACCGAAACCAACCATTTTATGGACATCCCCAAATATTTACCGGAAAAATCCTGCCCTATTTTTTACAAGGATCATCATTATGATTACAAGCATATTACCGAATATGCCAAAAATCTATGGAGCAAAGGAAAAATCGACCTGATTCTTTCCCGAAGCATCAATAATCTGGGGCAGCTGGATCAGTTGCAGATTCCTTATATCGCCGTTTTCCCTAATGAAGAAATGATTCGAAGCTCTATTCAGCACGCCTTGGACGAACTTCGTTTAGGCAGTATCGCGGAGCAAAACCTCTTAAGTATCTTTCTTCGCCTTCCCTTTACGGAGGAGGTGGAAAAGGAGGAACAGGAATATCGGGAAGCCACTGTTTATAAGTTTTTAACGGAATATCGAAAGGAAAGTCATTTACATTTTGATATCGAAAAAGGCTTTAATCAATTTTCTATCCTTTTGAGCATTTCCATGGAAAAGGATCTGATGCCTATGCTACAGGAATTTCTTTCCGCCTGCAGGAAAAATCTGAACTTTCCTTTCCGTATGGGTATCGGCTTAAGCCATTCCAAGGAACGAAGTCGCTATTATGCGGAGCATGCCCTTTTGGAAAGTAATCGTTACGGAAGAAATGACGCCTTTTTTATGGAAGAGGAAGGAAAACTGCTGGGTCCTCTTTCCCAGAAATTAAAGTTGCTGGCTGATTACAGTAACCCGAAGGCTATACAATTTGCAAAAGAACAGGGCATTCACGAAAGCAATATTCTGAAGCTTATCAGCCTTTTTGAAAATGATCCTCTGCAGGCACTGAGTGCCCAATATATCGCAGAACTTCTGGCCATCACTCCCCGCTCCGCCAGTAGAATTCTGGCAAAGCTCCTACAGCTAAAGTTAATTCGGCAGGGACAGCTGGAGGAAGGAGAATCTTTGAAAGAAAAAAAGAAAATGCGACACGGCAGACCCGCCTTGCATTTTCATTTCGAAGAAGAAGCTTTCCGCAAAACCTTTTTTATGGAGTAAAAAAGCTCCTCAATGCACAATATTATCTGATTTTCCTGCCGTATAGGGCTATACCCGGGGCACGCTCCCGCTAACTTCGCCTGACTGAGCAGTGGTTTTGTTAACCACTGCTCACTTTGCTTCGCAAAGCAAATTCCTTCGGAAGTTGGTCTGCATCAGGACGACTTTTCTGATGAAAAGTCTGTCCTTACAGATACTAAGCGAAAAACTTCATTTCACTCGTTTTTCGCAAGTACTGACGGGCTCAGATTACCCCTGCTATAGCCCTATACGGCAGAAAAATATACTACTGTTCTATTAGCTTTTTTCCTCCATCAAAAAAGCTGATGAAGGAAAGCTTATCTGCCTTCTCTTCCGAAGAAAAAGCAAGCCACGGTGCCGGGGCCGGTATGGCAGGCGATGGTGCCGCCAATCACGAAAGTCTCAATCTTTGCCTTAGGATAGCGTTCCAGAATCTTCTCCTTTAAGGTTTCCACATCCTCAGGGCAGGCGGAATGACAGAGAAATACCTTCTCCTCTTCCATGAAGCCCTTCTTTTCCATCTTGGACAGCAGGTTATTAAAGGCCTGCTTTTTTCCTCTTGCCTTTTCAATAGGCTTTAGAGTTCCCTCTTCCGTAATCATAATAATGGGACAAATATTCAGGAGGCCACCGATAAAGCCGGCCGCCTTGGAGATTCTTCCTCCCTGGATGAAGAAACGGAGATCGGAGGTGAAGAAATATCCATGTAAACGATTTCTGTATTCCAGAATCTTCTCCACCAGCTCCTCCATGGAAAGTCCCTGATCTCTTAAATCCGCAGCCTTATCCACCAAGAGTCCGTAGCCTACAGAGGCGGAAAGAGAGTCTACAATTTCAATCTTTCTATCCGGAAATCCCTCCAGAAGAATGTCCTTGGCAATTTCACAGGAATTTCTGGTACCGGATATTCCGCTGGACAGACAGAAATGAACAATATCCTTTCCCGCCTCCAAGCTGGGGCGGAAAAGAGCCATATATTCTTCACTGTTTACCTGGGAGGTCTTACTCTTCTCCCCACTTAACATTCTTTCAAATAATTTTTCCTGGGAAAGGGAGGCATAAAAATCATCTCTGTACTCCTCTTCATTTAAATAAAAACGAAAGTAGGCTAAAAGAATGTTTCTTTTTTCCGCCCATTCCTTAGAAATATCCACTGTAGAACAACAAGATAAAACGTAGCTTTCCATACCGTCTCCTTATTCCCTTCTGATGCTTTTCTTAGCTTATGCTTTTTTGCTTTTCTGCTTTTCTTTTGCTTTTCCGCTTTGAATATATCCTATTCTTTTGCTTTAATACTTTACTTATACCCTTTATTTCCTTTAGCTGTTCCTGCTTTCACTATTCCCCTAATACGTTTCGAATCGCCACAGGGGTTCTGTAATTCCAACGATAAATTCGAATTCCGGAACGTCTGGAGGCAGCGTTTACCACCTGGCCGTTTCCGATATAGATTCCTACATGATTTACCACGCCTCTCCTGTTGGCATAGAAAATCAAATCTCCGGGACGCATATTTTCACTGCTGACCTTCACACCGGTTCTGGACTGTTCCCTGGAAACTCTGGGTAAAGAAACTCCATATTTACTCATAATTGTCTGGGTAAAGCCGGAGCAGTCACAGCCGTGGGTTAAGGAGGTTCCTCCCCACACATAGGGGTTACCGACAAATTGGCAGGCAAAGTTCACCAAATCGCTTCGTCTCTTTGCCGCAATATTGGCTCTATCCTGTGCCGGTCTGTAGGAAATAGCCTCGATTAAACCGTAGTTTACGGTAACATTGTTGTCTCTTGTGGAAACATAGGCTCCCTGATCTCCTTCCTGATCATCTCCGGAGTCCAGGTCCAGCTGCACCCATCCATCCAGCTGATTTACCACGGAATATCTTTGATCTCTTGTAACCTTGGTCCAGGCATTGGATTCAGTACTGGGATTTGCCCGGACGTTTAAGGCATCCGTATTGACCGTTGCCATAACCTGAGCATGGGCAAGAGCCAACTGCTCCGCTTCCTTTCCTTGCGCCACCAATTCCGACTTGACATAGCCGGTGATTTCTCCGGAACGGATTTTCAGCCAACCGTTTTCTTCCCCTAAAATATCTCCTCCCGCATAGCCCGGGAATTTTCCGATAATGTTGTCAATGCCCTTGTCGGCAGGGTCGGAACGGATATTGATATAATCTTGTGCCTTGGAAACCCCAAGGTGATCATACTGGTTTAAAACCTTTTGCTTTAAATTGTAGCTTCGCGCCTCATCCAAGCCGTATTCCAAACGCACATTTTCCGCACTGGAAGAAATATAAGCCTCTTCCACCCCTTCGATGGTATCCGCAGAAATCTTCAGATAGTCCTTTCCGCTTCTGCCCAATACAATATAGCGTTCTCCCTTGGCACAGGAACCTAAGGTATTTCCGTCTATCTTCTCCGGAGTAGAACGAATTCGAAGCTTATCCGCCAAGATGGTAACTCTTGGCTCCATATATTCCTTGGCCTTTTCCTTCGCTTTCTCTCCCTCCAGCAAGAACTGCTTGGAAATGTAGCCATCCAAACCGCCGGAACGAACCTTTACCCAGTTCTCCGTTCCCGCTGCGGGAGACTCTAAAATCTCCACTCCTGCTCCATTTTTTAAAATTCCGATAATATTTTGAATATCATTTTCATTGGGTTGTGAGCGGAAGTTAATAAAGCTGGAATCACACTGCACCAGTCCCAAATTGGTATATCGGGAAAGAGCAAGCTCCTCTTCCTCCTGCTTTCTTTCTTCCACCTTTTTGGAAAGCTCGGAAGAGCTGGCTTTCTCATCCACTACATCTTCCAGATTGGAAGCGGAAGCCTCTTTCACTACCGGCTTCTCTTTGCTTTTTCCGCAGGCCGAAAGACTGCAAAGGAAAAGCAAAATCAATATGGCATATTTTTTCATCGGCAAAATCATATCCTTTCTTTCCCAACGGAAAGCATACTATGAACTCTCATAGCCGGCTTTTGGCTTAAGTACTATCTAATCCTGTAAGCAGATAAAAGCTCCCTGAAGTCCTCTTCTTCCCTGACTGTAACGGTGAGAAAAAAACAGTTCCGGATTTTCCATGGTGCAATAGCCGCTAATGGAAATATGTTCTTCCCTTATCCCGGAGTCCAGAGCAATCCTGCGATTTAAATCCCATAAATCCAGTTGAAATTTATCCTTTGAAATCCTTTGCATGGGAGAAGCTGCATCCTCCCCCAAATCCGGATAATCCTCCAGAAAGGAAAGACCTAAGTCTTCCGAAACAATGTATTGCTCCTTGGAAATACTGGGGCCGATGGCAATAAGAATATCCGCAGGGTTTGAAGAGAAATGCTTTCTCATTTCCTCCACCACATTTCGAAGAATCTTTCCCTTAGTTCCCCTCCAGCCGCTATGACAGGCCCCCACCGCTTTATGAATCGGGTCATAAAATAAAATCGGAACGCAGTCTGCAGAAAAGCAGGAAAGGATAAGACCCTTTTCATCCGTGATTAAAGCATCTATGCCCTCATAATCTCTATCCTTTGTAATGCCCTTTCCCCTGTCCTTCGTGCCTACCTTCAGTACCTTTGTTTCATGGCTTTGCTTGCTAAGCACAAAGTCTTCCGGGGTTTTTCCGAAACGCTCTCCGATTCTTCGGAAATTCTCCAGGACATTTTCCCGGGCATCCTCCACGGAGAAACTTAAGTTTAAAGAAGTCAAATGCTCCTTGGACACGCCTCCCTTCCTGGTGGAAAAGCCATGCTGTATCCCTGTTTCTCTTTGGAAAAGGGGAGATTCCACCATAGGGAGAAGTCCTGAGCTGATTTTATATTCCACCAAAGGAAAAGGGTGTTCCTTAAGCTGATTCATTTGTCCTCCTATAGACTTTATGATTTTTTCTCTTCTTCCAAAATCTTTCGAAGAGCAGAAGCCTCGGGAAGGGGCAAAACCGCGCCATCCAAGCCTGCTTTCTTTGCACCCTCGATATTTTCCGTTAAATCATCTATAAAAAAGCAATCCTTTGCTTCCAAAGAAAAATGCTTTAAAAATCTTTCATAAATAACATCCTGTGGCTTCAGGCACTGAAAGGCCGCAGAATAAAAAATACCGTCAAAATATTCCGATCCGGGAAGCACTTCCCTCCAAATCGGAACCAGGCGCAT
>NZ_DBHIGR010000143.1:0-6019 GCF_057249185.1 Oribacterium sp. | reverse complement strand
CTGAATCGCTTTGCAGGACAGGATGGCAAGCTCTGCATGAAAGTTCTTGATAAATTGGGAGGTGAACTCCCCCACAATCGAAAGACTCTTGTGCTTCAGAACGCCCGGACAAAGAAAGCAGGTCAGGTTTTGCGCATGGGATAATTCGTTGGCAATATTGATGCCATTGGTGATGATGGTAAGGTGCTGCTTTGTCTTTAAAATAGGAGCCAGCTGACAAACGGTGGAAGAAGAGTCCAAGAAGATTACCATACCGTCTTTGATTAGCGGCTCCATTTTTCTTGCAATGATTTGTTTTTTATCCAAATTTTCTATTTGTCGCATACTGATAGGGCTTTCTTTCGCAGACTTTACCACCAAAGAAACATAGCCGTGGGAACGCTTCAGTATGCCATCTTCTTCCAGAGACATCAGGTCTCTTCGAATCGTAGAACGGGAAGCATAAAGCTTCTTACATAGGTAATTGATACTGGCAAAGCCGTTATGCTGGTTTAGGCTTTCAACAATTTCTCTTTTTCTTTCATTAATCCCCATTTATTTCTCCTTATTTTTCATGAACAAAAATGTTCAATCTTGGACAGTATAGCACAGAAATAGGAAATATTTCCAACAAAATGTTCAAACATACAATTATTTTATGAAATATGCTATATTCTGGATATTAAAAAATGACTTGAAAAATCATTCATAAGGAGTAGCGGAGAAGGGCTTACTCCTAAGCATTTATAGGATATAGGGCTATTATTTGGAGATAGGATTATGAAAAAGGTTTTGGCGTTTGATATGGGTGCTACATCCATCAGAGGTATTTTAGGCTATATAGAAGATGGTAAGTTTTGCACCAAAGAAGTCATGCGAATGGCTCATAAGATTCAAAAAAGGGACGGAAGACTCTACTGGGATTGGGAAAGTCTTGCCGGAAAGATTGAGGAGACCATCTTGGAAAATCCGGATGTATCCTGTATCGGGATTGACACTTGGGGCGTGGATTTTGGTCTCATCGACAAGGAGGGGAATCTGCTGCAAGCGCCCCACTGCTACAGAGATGAAAAGTTTTCCGAGGGCAGAGATGAGGCCAAGGCCCTCATGGAGGAATTTGAGCTTTTCCAAAACAGCGGAAATCAGATTATGACCATCAATACCGTCTATCAGCTACTGGCCTTAAAGAAGTTTGAGCCGGAGGTTTATGAGAAAGCGGATAAGCTCTTAATGATTCCGGATCTGCTTTTCTACCTTTTGACAGGAGAAAAGATTGGAGAGGAAAGCATTTGGTCTACAACAGGTTTATACGATTTATCCAAAAAGGCAGTTTCCGACCATCTATTTTCCAAACTTCAATTAAAGAAGGAGTTGGTTCCCCAAATTGTTCGAGCGGGAGAATGGAAGGGAAATACCAAAAATGCAAGGCTGGAAAGGCTTAGAAGCTTATCCATAGACGTGATTCCGGTTTGCGGACATGATACAGCCAGCGCCCTTTTGATGACGGAAAGGGATGCAGAGAATCAGTCTTTGTTCCTAAGCTGCGGTACCTGGTCCTTAATCGGAACTTCTGTAGAGAAGGCATTGGTCAGTAAAGAAGCCTATGAGAGGAATCTTACCAATGAGCTGAGTTACCGGTCGGAAACGCTTTTCTTTAAAAATATCACAGGACTTTATCTGTTAGAAAAGTATAAGGAGGAGTTGGAAGGAAGACTGGGAAGAAAGATTGCTTTTTCTGAGATTACAGCCTTCGTGCAAAAAGATACAGAGCCCGAAAGTCTACTGGACATGGACGCAGAAGTTTTTGGAAGAGAAGGCATAAAGGTAAAGCAAGAAATTGATGCTTATCTTCTAGCCAAGGGTGGGGAGCCTCCTAAGGATGACTTTTCCTACTTTACTCTGATTTATGCCAGCATGGTGGAAAAATACAGAGAAGTGAAAGAGGATATAGAGCGCATTTTAGGAAAGAGCTTCTCCAAACTTCAGATGATTGGAGGAGGGGCAAGGTCAGAGTATCTGGCGGAAAAGATAGCCAAGAACTTAAAGCTAAAGGTCAAGGCAGGCCCTTATGAAAGTTCCGCCCTGGGAAATATTCTCCTACTTTTACAAAAAGAAGGGGAGATAGGAAGTTTAGAAGAGGGAAGAAGGCTGATTTACGAGGCATCGGAAATTCGGGAGTATTCTTTCTGACAAGAGAATCTAAGGTCATAGAGTGTTTTAACTATAAAGGAGGCAATATGAATCATCCAAGAATCGGCATTAGACCCACCATTGACGGAAGATGGGGTGGCGTAAGAGAGTCTTTAGAAGAACAAACCATGAACATGGCGAAGAGAGCTGCACAGCTTATCTCTGATAATCTTCGTTATCCTGACGGAGAGCCTGTGGAGGTAGTGATTTCTCCCACAACCATCGGCGGTGGTGGAGAGGCCGCTATCTGCGAAGAGTATTTTTCCAAGGAAAATGTAGTGGGAACCCTGACGGTTACTCCCTGCTGGTGCTACGGAACAGAGACTATGGACTTAAATCCCAATACCATTAAGGCGGTTTGGGGCTTTAACGGAACAGAAAGACCGGGAGCCGTATATCTGGCAGCAGTTATGGCGGCTTATGCACAAAGAGGTCTTCCTGCCTTTTCCATCTATGGAACCGAAGTGCAGGACAAGGACGAAACCAGCATTACCGAAGATGTGCAGAAGAAGATTTTGGATTTTGCCAGAGCTGCGGTTGCCGTAGGCATTATGAAGAATAAATCCTATGTAAACATCGGTGCGGTATCCATGGGTATCGCAGGTAGTGTGGTAAATGTAGACTTCCTGCAAAAGTATTTGGGCATGAGAACAGAATGGGTAGATATGACAGAGGTTCTTCGCAGAATCAATCTGGAAATCTATGACCATGAAGAATATGAGAAGGCATTGGCTTGGGTAAAGGAATACTGTAAGGAAGGTATGGACATCAATGCCGGAAAGAATTTCCCCGAAGTTATCACCAAGTCCAGATTTATTCCGGATGACAAGCAGTGGGAGTTCTGTGTAAAGCATGTGCTGATTGTCAGAGATATTCTCTACGGAAATCCAAAGTTAAGTGCCCTTGGCTGGCATGAAGAGGCTCTGGGAAGAAATGCTATTGCAGGCGGATTCCAGGGACAGAGAATGTGGACAGACTGGCTTCCCAATGCGGACTTTACCGAGGCAATCATGGCCTCCGGCTTTAACTGGAACGGAAAGAAGATGCCCACTCCCTTTGCCACAGAGAACGATACCTTAAACGGTGTGGCAATGATGTTTGGATGGCTTTCCACAGGAAAGGCTCCCATCTTCTCCGATGTAAGAACCTACTGGTCTCCGGATGCGGTAAAGAGAGTCAGCGGTAAGGAGCTTAGCGGCTACGCAAAGAATGGAATTATCCACCTGATTAACTCCGGGGCAAGCTGCTTGGATGCCAGTGCGGCGGCAAAGGATGCAAACGGAAAGGGCACCATGAAGGAATGGTGGAATCTTACCGAAGAAGATATCAAGGCTTGTTGCGAAGCTACCGATTGGTGCAGAGCGGACTACGAGTATTTTAGAGGCGGTGGATTCTCCTCCCACTTTAAGACAGCGGCAGAGATGCCTGTAACCATGATTCGTGTGAACATGGTAGAAGGCGTTGGCCCAACCTTACAGGTGATTGAAGGACATACCTGTGTACTGGAGGATGAAGTTCATAAGATTTTGGATGAGAGAACCAGTAAGACCTGGCCAACCACCTGGTTTGCCCCAAAGATTGGGGTTGGAGCGGCAGATTCCGTATATAACGTAATGGCAAGATGGGGCGCAAACCATGGTGCTACCGTAGAAGGTCATGTGGGAGACAGACTTTTGACCTTAGCTTCCATGCTGAGAATACCTGTAGCCTTCCATAATGTGGAAGAGGGAAGAATCTTCAGACCTCACTCCTTCAACGGCTTCGGTACAGCGGATTTAGAGGGACAGGATTATAGAGCCTGCGCTTACTACGGACCTTTGTATAAGTAGGAAAATGCTGAAGGCTCCCCGTATAGGGGAGCCGGGGCTTAAAAATCATAGAAGTTTTCTTCTATTGGCAAGAAAATGGTGGATAAAACTTCTTAGAGAATTGGTAAGAAAAGAGGAAGACTTATGTTAATGGAAAAGGAAAGACTGCTTCTTATTGAGTACGGAAAGAAATTGGTAGAAGCGGGACTTACCAAGGGAACAGGGGGGAACCTTAGTATTTTTGACAGAGCTACAGGAAATGTAGCCATCACCCCCTCCGGAATCGATTTTTTCGAGATTCAGCCTGAGGACATTGTTATCATTGACCTGGATGGGAATACGGTAGAGGGAAAGAGAGTTCCTTCCTCCGAGTGGGCCATGCACATCATGCCTTATAAGTACAGAGATGATATTGATGCGGTGATTCATGCCCACACCATGTACGCAACCGTGCTGGCTTGTTTAAGAGAGGATTTGCCGGCAACCCACTACATGATTGCTGTGGCAGGAGAAACAGTTCGGGTGGCAAAGTATGCTACTTACGGCAGTAAGGAGCTTGCGGAAAATGCCTTTGAAGCCATGAAGGATAGAAAGGCGGTTATCCTTGCCAATCACGGAATTCTGGCAGGAGCTAAAGACTTACTCAACGCCTTTAATATCATTGAAGAGATTGAGTACTGCTCGGAGGTGTATACCAAGGCTAAGGCGATTGGAGAACCGGTGATTCTACCCCATGAGGAAATGACCCTCATGGCTGAAAAATTCAAGTCCTACGGGCAGAGAGTGAGCACGAAAAAAGACTAAGGAGGAGATTTTATGGAAGCTTTGTTATCAATGAAAAATATCAAAAAATCTTTCTCCGGAGTTGCAGCACTTAAGAATGCCGAGTTGGAATTAAATAAGGGAGAGGTAGTAGCTCTGATGGGGGAAAATGGAGCAGGAAAATCCACCCTCATGAAGATATTAACAGGAATCTATTCCAAGGACGAGGGAAGCATTCACTTTGAAGGAAAAGAAGTGGAATATAAATCCGTTTCCGAGTCGGAAGCAGCAGGAATCGCTATTGTCCATCAGGAATTGAATATGATGAATGATTTGACGGTGGCACAAAATCTTTTCATCGGTCAGGAACGAATGAGCGGCTTCTTTATCGATGATAAGAAGATGGAAAGAGATGCGGAAGAGCTTTTTAAAAAGCTGAATGTACACATTAAGCCAAGTGCAAAAATCGGAGAACTTACCGTAGGAAAGCAGCAGATGGTAGAAATTGCCAAAGCGATTTCTACACAGGCCAAGGTCATTGTTTTCGATGAACCTACCGCAGCATTAAGTACCTCCGAGATTGAAGAGCTTTTCAAGGTTATTCGGGATTTACGGGAAAAGGGAACCGGCATCATTTACATCTCCCATAGAATGGATGAGATCAATGTCATCTCCGACAAAGTAACGGTTATGCGAGACGGAGAGTATGTGGGAAGCCTGGTAACCAAGGAATGCACCAAGGACGATATCATCAAAATGATGGTAGGAAGAACCGTCTTTATGGATCCAAAGACTGAGTCGGCGGTGAAGGAAGGGGCGGAAGTAGTCCTAAAATGTGAGCATTTAAGCCGTGGTAAGGCCGTAAAAGATGTTTCCTTCGAGCTCCATAAGGGAGAAATCCTGGGATTCTCAGGACTGATGGGTGCAGGACGAACAGAGGTGGCAAGACTTTTGTTCGGTGCGGATAAGAGAGATTCCGGAAAAATTTATATTCACGGTAAGGAAGTGGATATTCAGAGCACAGAGGATGCGGTAAAGGCAGGAATCGGCTATCTGTCCGAGGATAGAAAGAGATACGGACTGTTGGTGGATAAGACCGTTGAGGAAAATACCTGTCTGGCTTCTCTGGAAAAGTTCCAAAAGGGCTTCTTCATTGATGAGAAGAAGTGTAAGGAACGAAGTGAAAAGTACGTGGAAGAATTGAGAACCAAGACGCCGAGTGTTAGCCAAATCATCAAAAAGTTATCCGGCGGAAATCAGCAAAAGGTGGTTATTGCCAA
>NZ_DBHIGR010000142.1:0-6127 GCF_057249185.1 Oribacterium sp. | reverse complement strand
GGCAATATAGGGCAGTGGTTTACAAAACCGCTGCTCAGTCGAGGCGAAGCTAACAAGAGCGTGCCCCAAGTTCACTATATCGCTTAGAAAATTCATTTGATTGTTAGGCCTTCAATTTAGCGGGAGTTTCCGTCGTATTTCCTTGAAAATTTTTTCTACCTCCTATATACTGAAAAATATTGTTTACATAAAGGGGGAAGTATGGAAATTACAGGATTAAGAGACATTTTCCTATCACAGGAAGAATATTTGGATACAGAGGTTATGGTGAGCGGTTGGGTACGAAGCAACAGAGACTCCAAGAATTTTGGATTCTTGGTGATTTCCGACGGTACCTTTTTTACCCCGTTGCAGGTTGTTTACCATGACAGTTTGGAGAACTTTGCGCAGGCAGCCAAGTTGGGCGTAGGTGCTGCGGTAATTGTGGAAGGAAAGCTGGTAGCTACACCGGAGGCGAAGCAGCCCTTCGAGTTGCAGGCCAGCTCCATTACGGTAGAAGGAGATACGGAAGCCAGTTATCCCTTGCAGAAGAAGAGACATACCTTAGAGTATCTTCGTACCATTCCGCATCTTCGTCCCAGAACCAATACCTTCCAGGCAGTATTCCGTATTCGTTCTCAGGTGGCTTATGCACTTCACTCCTTCTTCCAGGAGCGAGGCTTCGTCTATGTGCATACCCCCATTATCACCGCCTCCGATACGGAGGGTGCAGGAGAAATGTTCCAAGTCACCACTCTTCCTTTGGAATCCGTTCCTATGGAAAAGGGTGAGGTACAGTACGGAGAGGATTTCTTCGGTAAGAAAACCAGCCTTACGGTTTCCGGACAGCTAAACGGAGAAACCTTTGCCCAGGCTTTCCGAGACATCTATACCTTTGGACCTACCTTCAGAGCGGAGAAGTCCAACACCCAAAGACACGCTGCGGAATTCTGGATGATTGAGCCGGAGATGGCCTTCGCGGATCTGGATGATGTTATGTTTATTGCGGAGGATATGCTGAAATATGTGATTCAGTATGTTTTAGTCAATGCTCCGGAGGAATTGGAATTCTTAAATCAATTCGTGGATAAGGGGCTTTTGGAGAGATTAAATCATATCGTTGAATCCGAATTCGCCAGAGTAACGTATACGGAAGCGGTAGAAATTTTACAAAAACAAAACGACCGTTTTGAATACAAGGTGGAGTGGGGTTGCGACCTGCAAACCGAGCATGAGCGCTACCTCACCGAAGAAGTTTACAAGCGTCCTGTCTTTGTAACCGATTATCCGAAGGATATTAAGGCCTTCTACATGAAGCTGAATGAGGACGGAAAGACTGTTGCGGCAGTGGATTGTCTGGTTCCCGGCATCGGAGAAATCATCGGCGGTTCTCAAAGAGAAGATGATTACGAGAAATTGAAGAAGCGTATGGAGGAGCTCAATATGAATCTGGAAGAATATGAGTTCTATCTGGATTTAAGACGTTATGGCTCCACAAGACACGGCGGTTTCGGTCTGGGCTTCGAGCGAGCTGTGATGTATATCACCGGTATGAGCAATATTCGTGATGTACTCCCCTTCCCAAGAACCGTTGGAAACTGTGAATTATAAAATTTTTGCCTCTCGGGTATCCGGGAGGCTAAAATTAGCTTAGAAAGGATTCCTTATGCGTTTTATCCATGCCGCGGATTTACATTTAGGAATGATTCCGGATGCTCAGCATCCCTGGGGAAGAGAACGGGCCAACGCCCTTTTCCATTCCGCAGAAAAAATCGTAGATTTGGTTTTACAGGAAAATGTAGATGCCTTATTTCTGATGGGACAGATTTTCCATCTCCCTCCTTTACAGAAGGACTTGGAGACTCTACACAAACTGTTTCAAAAAATCCCCTTCTGCCATGTTTTTTTGTTTTGTAAAAATGCAGAGGAAAATTACTTTCTCCGTAACTTCTCCTTCCCTGAAAATGTTCACATTTTCACGGAGGACAGTAGCAGGCTTTATATCCCTGAACCGGAAATGGAGATTTTAGCTGTTCAGGAGAAGGATTTTTCTCTTTCGAAGGCCATGTCCTTCGCTTTAGAGCATGAGGATGCTATTCCTCTTCTATTATGGAATGGGGATAAGATGGAAAGCCCGGAAGACGCCTCTTTTCATGCGGCAGCTCTGCCCTTTTCCTATGTTGCATTGGGAGGAGGAAAAGAACGTGCCGTGTTCTTAGAAGGAAAAGCTGTTTTCCCCGGATCCCCGGAGCCTTTAGGACCGGAAAGCACAGGGAAGCACGGGGTATACCTTGGAAATATCCATCCAATTACGAAAAAACTGGATAGCCTATCCTTTCACACAATCTCTTCTGTGCAATACATTCCGCTTCATTTTCGTCTGGATCCTTCTGTGGGACAGGAAACTCTTAGGCAACGTCTTTCAAAGGAAATCGAGAAAAGAGGATTACAAAATATCTATAGAATTCGTTTTAGCGGAAACAGAGATCCCGAAACAAAGATTATTCCCGATCTTCTATCAAAGGAAATTCGTCTGGTGGAGTGGATTGACGATACCATCCCTCAATATGATTTTTATGCGCTTTACAGAGAACACCAGCAAGACCTTCTGGGCTTTTTCATCCGTTCCTATTTAAGAAAAGATTTGGAGGATTTGAATCCTTCGGAAAAACAAAGTCTCTTTTACGGCGTTTCTGCCCTCTTAGAAGGAGGAAAGTCATGATACTGGAAAAATTACATATCGCCGGCTTTGGAAAATTTTCGAATTATTCTCTGGACTTCTCTCCCTCTCTGCAAATTCTCTATGGAGAAAATGAGGCAGGAAAAAGCACAATACACGCTTTCATCCAAGCCATGCTTTACGGGATTCCTAAAGGAGCCAGTAAACGGGAGGCCTTCTTCCAATATCGTCCCTTTTCCGGGGCAACAGCTTTCGGAGGAAGTCTGGAATTTTCCTACCAGGGAAAATCCTACCGCGTCCAAAGAGATTTTCTCCAAGGAGGAGAGGCCGAAGTTCGCGCATTAGCATCCGGACAGCTTATCCCTGATGGAGAAAGCTTTTTACAGACTGTTCTTGCTCCCTTTTCTTTGGACAGCTTTAAAAATACCGTGTCAATCCGGCAGTTAAAATCCTCTACAGAAAGAGAGATGGTTTTTGAGCTCCAAAAAATGCTGAGTAATTTTCAGCAAAGCGGAAATGTGGAACTCAGTCCCGATGCGGCACTCCGCTATTTGGACAGGGAAGAAGCCGCACTGCTGGAACAAATGGTTCCCGAGGCTACAAAGCGCTATTCTTCACTTTTGGGAGAAGTAAAGAATACCCAAAAGGCACTTTCTCAAATCCATGAGGGAGAGCTTTTAGACGCTGATGCTATACCGGAAAATGAAGCCTTGTCCGATGCTTCTGTCGAAGAGATTCCCCTATCAAAGGAATCTCCCTCCCTGGAAAAGCAAAAAGAAAGAATTCAAGAAATCAAGAGTGATTTAGAGGCTCTTTCCACTCTTTTGGAGAAGGAAGAAGTCCGGGATAAAGAAGCGCTTTTAGAAGAACAAGATCGGATGCTGCTGTATCTGAATCATGCTCAGGAGGAAAAGGAGCTTGGTAAAGGCAGCCTGATTCTATATCCTATCTTCTGCTTTTTTGCCCTTTGTTTTGCAGTTTTAACGGTAATGAGCTTTCTTTATGCCTATACCATGATTAGTTTGCCGCCTTTTCCTTTCTTTTCCATGGGCTTTTCCGCATACCTGTATCCTTTCTTTTGTGCCTTTTTGCTTTTTCTGCTTTTGGCTCTTTCTCAAAAAAGAGTCTTTGAGCAACATCAAAACTGGATAAAGAAAGAAAAACAAGAATTTGAAGAGCTTTTGGGAAAACGTCAAATTTCCGCCTTTCTACAGTTCCAAAACAGCAGTAAGGAAGAGCTTTCCGAAAAAGGTGCAAGCCAAGGCTATTCTCAAGCAAAGATTATGCAGTACTACAGCACCATTTTAGAAAAGTGGACGGAAAGGGAAGAAAAAGCAAAGCTTCTACAGACTTTAGAGGAAAATTATGAAAAAGAACAGGCTCTCTGGAAGGAAAGCAGTCTTGCGGAAAGCCAAAGAGAACAAAGAGAAGAACTTCTCCGTCAGTACGGAATTTTACAAAACAAGGCAGACTTGCTTCGCCCTTCTCTGGAGGAAAATGAAAAACTTCAGGAAAAATTGGAGTCTATTCGGGAAGCAAAAGAACGAATTCAGCAGATTGCTACGGAAATTCGCAATAGCTTTGCCTTCCATTTAAACGATAATTGTGGGCATGCCTTAGCTGAAATCACCAATGGTCGATATGATTCCTTATGGATTGATGATAAGCTACAGCTTTATGTCAATGCAAAGGAGGGATTCTTTCCCCTGGAACAGGCTTCTACAGGCACGATTGATCAGCTCTATCTGGCACTCAGACTTTCCATCGCTCTTCTTCTGCAAAGAGAGAATCAGGAATACCTTCCTCTGCTCTTTGACGACAGCTTTGCGATGTATGATGAACGAAGACTTTCCGCCAGTCTCAGCTACTTAAAAAAGGCTTACCCGGCGCAGATTCTTCTTTTCACCTGTCACCATAGAGAAGCCAAAATTTTACAGGAGCTGGGAATTCCCTTTGAGCAAACGGAATTAAAATAATAAACGAGATACCGCCGGCACTACGAGCGATACTTGTAAAAAATAAAATATTTTTCTATCAATATAGGTCTGAGATTGGGGAACCCTTTCGCCAGCTTCGCCACAGTCTCAGACCTATATTGCTAAACATCTCTTTGTTATTTTGATTTTTACAGTGCCTTTTTGCCGTTTAACCGGCAGAATCTGCCGAGGGATTCGCCACCGATTCGACTTCCGGCTCTTCCAGCTTTAAAACCGCTTCTGTCAGACTCTTACACTGTCCGTTTTGCAGGAATTGAATCATTGTCAGGATATCCTCTTCATTCAAATGCTTTTTCCCGATAAACTGTTCAAATTTCTGTGTTAAGGCAATCTGCATTTCCTGCGCTTGCCCTTCTAAACTATTCCTCTCTTGAGAAGCTTGCTGCCACTGCTCTTTTAAAGTAGCCAGTCGCTCCTTCTCCGTATTCTCGATTTCATCTCGTATAATATTTTGGTTTACCGTTTCAAAGCTGTGGAGAGCATTTTGTTTTTGTGCAATAATTTCATTTCTCTCCTGATTCAGTCTGCTCAGTTCATCATCAAACTCTTCCAGATGATAGGGCGCATCATTAGAATCCTTATGAATCTCATTCTTTAAACGCTTTATCTGCTTCTTATTGCGAAGAATTTTCTTTCGGATCTCTGCTCCCTGCTTTACCACCTCTCTATATTTGCCCACGGTTCTATTCCCGATAAAGACATAGAGGCCACCGAAAATCAGGATGTCCAGTAGATAGATTCCTACCAAAAACAGAGCTCTGTGGGGAACCAGAAAATAGTAAATAGCAATAGGAACGGCTCCAAAAAAGAGTAAGAAGAAGAAAAGCATTCCCAACACCTCGGAGAAAGACACCGGCTTAAATAAGATGCCGAAGAGCTTCGTTGTGCAAAATAAAGGCGCTCCCTCTCTGGTGCAAATACCGTGATACTGCCGTTTCAGCTCCACATTTTCCTGCTTCAAGGGACCGGATTCTTCTGCCACTCTCTCCTTAATCCCCTTATTTTTCGCTTTTTCTCTGGCTTCCTGAACCTTTTTAATCTTGCCGTCACTTTGCGACAGCTGCTGATCATAGCTGTTTTCCAACTCTTTTTTCCGTTCCTGAATAGTTTTTTCAATTTTTTGCTTTAGAGCTTCCGTCTCCTGCTCCAAATCCAGTTTTCCCTGTTTTTCTTTTTCTAAGGCAGACTCGCTGCGGACTCTACAATCCTCCAGTTGCTTTACCGCTTCTTTCGCCTGTTCTAAAAATAAAACCGGATTTTCCTGCTCTAATCCCATATTGGCCTCCTGGTCTAAAAGAAAATTTCTTGTAATTTTCCAGCATTTTTCCATTCTTTTATAACAAAAAAGAGAGTTCCCGTAAAGACTCTTCACTCTTCTTTCAGAAATATCGATTTATAGGAATTTATAGAGGAACATTATGACGGTTTCTATGCCGTATGCACAAACCTGGAAGATGATGTGGCAACGATT
>NZ_DBHIGR010000141.1:0-6134 GCF_057249185.1 Oribacterium sp. | reverse complement strand
TCTCTTATTCATTCTCTTTAGTCACCACTCCGGAAATCTTAACATTGACTTCTCTAACCGTTAAACCGGTCATACTGTTAATGCTGGAAACCACTCTTTCCTGTACTGCCTTGGAAACCTCGGGAATCGCATAACCGTAGCAAATGTTTAAGCGCAAATCCACAGCCACTTCCTCACCGGAAATCTCCACCTTAACACCGCGAGCCAGATCCTTAATTCCCATACGGGAAACCAGGGCTCCGGACCAGCCGCCATCCATGGAATCTACGCCATCCACCTCTGTTGCCGCAATGCCGGCAATGATGGAAATGACCTCATCCGCAATGATAACCTCTCCAAAACTATCCTGATCCTGTTCTTCTACTCTATATGCTCTTTGTTCTTCCATGAAGACCTCCCATAAATAACAACAATCTTTTGGAAATTTTACCATAAAAACAGAAAAAAGGAAAAGAAAAAAGGAGGCTGAAGAGAAAAGTAAGAAATAGCTTCGGTTCTAGTGTGATAGGCAAGTCCCAACGGGTACGCTCTCGCTGGAACCAAAAAGAGGATGAAAAAAGCCAAATTGGTTTTCTGTACAATATAGGCCTGAAATCAGGGGCACGCTCCCGCTAGCCTCGCCCTGCAGGGGTTCTAAGCTTTTACAAAACAAAAGCTAAGAACCCGCGGGCTCAGACTACCCCTTCTTTCAGACCTATATTGTCGAAAACCTATTCAATTCGCTTGGTTTTTTATATCCTCTGTTTATTTGCAAAGGGATTTCTTAGTCTAAAATCCGGCTATGCCTAGACTACCTTTACTCTAATCTCTTAAAAGAAGAAACTAACATCTCATCACAGACTGCATTCTCTTTATTTGATTTCCTATTAGTAATATAAATTTCCGCTTGAAGTATAATTATTATATAATTATACTGTACCTATAGAAAGGTGGTGCCCTATGGAATTCGAATGGGATGAAACCAAAAATCGGATAAACCAAATCAAGCATGGGGTATCCTTTGAAGAAGCAAAAACAGTATTTTATGATGAGCAAGCTCTGCTGGAGTATGACGAGCTTCATTCCGGAAATGAGGACCGTTTTCGTATCCTTGGTTGTAGCGATGAGGGCAATATTCTTCTTGTAGTTCATTGTATACGGGAAGAAACGACAATCCGTATTATCTCATCAAGAAAGGCAACTGCAGCTGAGAAAACAGGCTATGAAAGGAGTGTAAGGTGATGAACGATAGAGATGAATTTTTAGAAAAAGAATTTGATTTTAGCAAGGCTATAAAAAATCCGTATGCTAAGGCTCTGAAAAAGCAGATAACCATTAACCTTGACGAAAAAGTAATTCTCTTTTTTAAGAACAAAGCAGAAAACACAGGGATTCCATATCAGACTTTAATTAATCTATATTTAAAGGATTGTGTGAAGAATAATCGTCAACTTGAATTATCATGGAAATAGAGCGCCTGTAAAAAATTATAATTTTCTACGCAACATAGGTCTGAAATCAGGGTCACGCTCCCTTCTTTCAGACCTATAGTATATAAGCTATTCATTTTTTTATTTTTTATAGATACCCTTATTCAAACAGCTTCTTTATTTCGCCACATCCGCGTCTTCGTCTACTTCCTCTTCTTCATTGTCATTTTCGCCTTCGTCCTCCGGCTGTTCTTCATCCGGGACTTCAATAGGGTCTTCTTCTTTTAAGTCGTACTGCTCCATGTCCACTTCCACCTTTTCCTGCCAGGGGTTCACCGGTCCGGGGACATAGATTCCCATCATGGTATTTCCGTAATGAGCCTGAAAGGTTCCATTGGGAAGAGCCGTAATTCTGGGAACGGAATTTTCTTTGAGTTCCGCTTCTGCCTTAGCCAAAAGCTCATCCAGCACGATACTGGGCTTTGTTCTATAGGTGCTTTTGGAAAAATACGTAGGCTGGCCATTTGCCCCAAGGAACTGTCCCTGATCATTGACAGGATACTGACCCTCCACCTTGGTATTTACCGCCATACTGCCGTTTTCCGAAAAATAATAGGCGTAGCCGTCAATCACAGCCCAGCCCTTCATCATTTTCCCAAGATTCTTTTCTCTGTTATTCAGAAAATACCACTGCTCCCCATCCTTTAGCCAACCGCTCAGTAGCTTTTCTCTTTGGGGACTGATGTAATACCAGTCCTCCTTATCCTGAATCCAACCGGTTAAAGGCGTGCCGGCTTTGGTGTGATAACTCCACTCTTTGTTTTCATAAACCCAAACGCCCTGCTCTCTTTCCTCCGCATGAACCAAAATGCTGCAAAACAGACATAATAATAGAAGAAACAGGCAGGCCAAGCCACGTAATGCCGGTGCAGGAAGGAAACTTTCTCTATTCTCTCCCCAAGTTTTCCCAAAAAATCCCGAATTATTCTCATCAAAAATAGAGCGTGCCTTGCTGATGGCATAGGGCTTATGAGCCTGCTGCATTTTTTCTGTCAAGATTCTATATTCTTCTCTTCTTTGATATGGATTCATCTTCATGATCTATTCTTTCCCCTATTACTTGGATTATAGTTTCTATAGATTATCGGTTAGAATTAGGGAAAGAATAAAGGAGTAGTATAACAGCAGGCTTATGGAACTAAGCGTATTGATTGCTGCCCCTTAGCTTTATAGCTATGATTTTATAAAAAATAAGCATATAAAAAACGGGGCAGCAGACCATTACAGTCTACTGCCCAATTCAAAAGGACAAACAAAATCCTGTCCCGACTCTATCTACATTTTTCAAAAACTGTTCTTAATCCTATAGTCCCTTTAACGCTTTTACCCCTGCAGAAATCTGCTCTGCCATATAGCTTAGCATTTCCTTGGTCATTCCGGGGTAAACGCCAATCCAGAAGGTATGCTCCATAATATAATCGGTTTCCGTAAGGTCGCCCACCACCCGATAAGCATCGGTGTTTCGAATCTGGTTAAAGCAGGGGTGCTTAATCAGGTTTCCGGAGAACAGCAATCGAGTCTGGATATTTCTTTCCTCCAAATAAGCAGTCAAAGCATTTCTCTTTACCGGAGAATCCTTTTTCAGGGAAATCAGGAAACCAAACCAGGAGGGATCTGCATTTTCCGCAGGCTCCGGAAGAATCAAATCATCCGTTAAAGAGCTTAACTGTTCCCGTAAAAAGGCCCAGTTTTCCTTACGCCTCTCAATAAAGCTTGGGAATTTCTTCAGCTGCTCCACGCCAATCGCAGCCTGCATATCCGTAACCTTAAGATTATAACCAAAGTGGCTGTAGGTGTATTTGTGGTCATAGCCCTTAGGAAGTTCCCCGTATTGCCCAAGGAAGCGGCGCTTACAGAAGTTATCCTGTCCGGAGGGGCAAATGCAGTCCCTTCCCCAATCTCTAAAGGACAAAATCAACTTGGACAGCTGAGCATTGTTGGTATATACTGCTCCACCCTCTCCCATGGTCATGTGATGAGGAGGATAGAAGGAGCTGGTTCCGATATCTCCCCAGGTCCCTGTAAACTTTGTTTCTCCGTTAATGGTGTAACGGCTGCCTAAAGCATCGCAGTTGTCCTCTACAAGCCAGAGGGAATGCTTATCACAAAATGCCTTTACCGCCGATAAGTCAAAGGGATTTCCCAAGGTATGGGCAATCATTACCGCCTTGGTTTTCTCGGACAAAGCCTCCTCCAAACGGCGAACATCAATGTTGTACTGGGGCACGGTCACATCCACAAAAACAGGCACAGCCCCATACTGCAAAGCAGGCGTTACCGTGGTAGGAAAGCCGCAGGCTACGGTAATGATTTCATCTCCCCGCTTAATCTGCCGTTCTCCAAGCTCCGGCGCGGTTAAAGTCATAAAAGCCAGTAAATTGGCAGAGGATCCGGAATTTACCAAATAGGCATGCTTCACCCCAATCCACTCCGCAAACTTCTTCTCAAACTCATCCGCAAAGCGTCCGGTGGTCAGCCAAAAATCCAAAGTGGCATCCGTTAAAGACAGCATTTCCTTCTCATCAAATACACGGGAGGCATAGCTCACTCTGTCCCCCGGCTGAAAGTCCTTCTTCTGCTCCTTAAAGCTGTGGTAATACTCCGCCACCAAAGCCTTAATCTCTTCCCTGGCCTCCGCTTCATTTTTCCAATTCTTCATTTATAGTTAGTCTCCTTTATTTCTTAGTTTCAACTCAAACTTCTCTAATGATTCTATCCGTTTTATTTGCTTTAGTGCTTTTCTCATCCTATAGGCACTTTCAAAGCCTATACAGAATGATGGAAAAGCTATCGTTAAGAGTAAAGGAGAATTCTTTCCTTTGCAAGGTATTTCCTCTGAAGAAATCTTATCTTTTCAGAAAAACCAGATAACAAGAATAGCAAGAACGTGAAATCAGATATTAAAAATCAATTTTTTTGATATTTTTTATTGTATTTCGTGTTTTGTGATGCTATTATCACTACAGATAGTCTATGGAGGTAGTCAATATGCTCATTGAATTTTGTTTTAAAAATTACCGTTCTTTTCGAGATAAAACCGTACTATCCATGGAAGCAAGCGGCATTAATTCTTTGAAAAAGTCGCTTATCCCTCTATCCTCTAAAGTAAAGTTGCTTCCATCCTGTGCAATATATGGAAAAAATGGTGGCGGTAAAAGTAACGTCATTCGAGCTTTCTGGCTTGCCGTACAATTTATCCGAAACGCACAGAGGACTCAGCATGATCGTGCCATCATTCCGGTTCGCCCGTTTTCCTTAAATGATTATTCAAAAAATGACCCTACAGAATTTGAATTTGTTTACAGTTCTAACGGCGTTCGTTACTGGTATGGTTTTTCAGCAACAAGAGAAAAAATCTTTTCAGAATATCTATACCATGCTCCCAAAGGACAAAAAGCCCTCATTTTTGATAGAAAAGAGCAAAACTTTTCTTTCACAGAAGATAAAGCTAAAAGAACTTTAATCGGGAAAATGGTTGCAGAGAATCAACTGTTTTTCTCAGTAGCATGTACTATGAATGACACAGCATGCGTTTCAGCCATGCAATGGTTTCGAAATGAAGTATATTTTTCTCGTGACTATTCCGATATTCCCGGTCAAATCTTAGAATATGCAGAAGATAAGCTGATGCTAAAAGCAATTTCTGATTATGCCAAGGCTGCAGACTTAGGCATTTTAGATGTTCAATTCGAAATCAACAATAAGGAAGTTCGGTCAGATGGACCTCTTCCAACGGATATTCCGGAAGACTTCAAAACTGAATTATCACAGTTTATACGTGCACTCTCTGAAACCTCCTCTGACGGCACCATTTTGCTACAACTACAGGAAGTCTCTGCTCAAGCAAGCCACCAAGGCGTTAAGAAAGACGGGAAAAAAGATAATTTTTACCTGGATCTTTCTGATGAATCTGATGGCACCAGAAAGCTGATGGCTCTTGCACCTGCCATTGAATCAGCATTACGAACAGGTGGTATTTTACTGGTAGATGAATTGGAAAAGGAACTCCATCCTCAACTGGTCAACTTCGTTGTAGCAAAATTTCAAAGTAAAGACAGTAACAAAAATGGAGCCCAACTCATTTTTACCACTCATAACACAGAGCTTTTGAACCTGGAATACCTGCGAAAAGATCAGATATATTTTGCCGATAAACAGAATAACGACGGTTCTTCCGAACTTTATAGTATCAGTGAATTCTCTACCAGGACTAGTGACAATATCCGTAAAGCGTATCTGGTCGGGAAATATGGTGCCACTCCTAATATTGTAATCGAGGAGGTAGAATAATGCCTCGTCCTACTAAGACTAGAACCGAAAAACCTTATATCATAGTATTTTGCGAGGGTGAAAGTGAGCAAGCTTACACCGACTTTCTCAAAAAAGAATTTCAGGATGTTGCTATCTTAAATTGTCCAAAATCCACCGGATTATTCGAATATGCAAAAAATAAATTTGCTAACGATTCAAAATATAAAAATAATTCTGAAGTCACTGATGAAATATGGTTTTTCTTTGATGTAGAAAAAGAGGATAGTCCATTTTGGAATGAGCGAATCAAAATCATAAAGCGTTTACGTAGCTTACGAAAAAATCCAAATATTAAGGTTCGTCTCCTGATGACAAGTGCCTGTATTGAATACTGGCTCTTACTACATTATGAAC
>NZ_DBHIGR010000140.1:0-6152 GCF_057249185.1 Oribacterium sp. | reverse complement strand
AAAATTCCGGGCTTTTCCGGGTGAAACAAAACAATATTGCTGCCATGGATAAAGCCTTTTTTTCACAAGGGGCCCCGCGCGAAGCGTGAGGTATTCCAAGTACATTCTAAGTTTTACAATACGGGAAGTCGGTCTGTATTGCAACGAAAAAATGCACTATATGTACCTACAGCTCTTGGCAAAAGATTGTGTATTCTTGGGATAAAGACTATACTACAAAAAATGACAAAACGCTTTGAACGACAATGAGGATCAATATGAAAATCAGTAGTGACTATACATCAAATAGAGCATGGTTAAGAGATGTGGTTGGCAATCAGCCGATGATTTTACGCTCTGTCTCCGCCTTGGAATATTTGCAGCTCTTTGTGGGCTACTTTTCAGAAAACAAGGTGGAGGTTTATGCCTTGGAGGAAAGTTCGGAAGAAAATATCCGATGTCATATCATAGAAGATTTGGAAGCTATAGAGTATATACGTTTTGAAAATGTTCTTTGTTCCAGTCCAAGCCAGGCTGTAAATGATATGCTTTCCGATTTTGAGCATAGCGATGAAACTGCTCTTGTAGAAGCTTTGAGCAAATATTACTATTCCCATGAAGAAAGCTTTAGCGGATTAAATATCAAAAAAGAAAACCAAAAGCGATTTGAAGAACTAAAGGACTGGGCTATAAACTATTTTGAGGTAGGTTAAATGACTAAGCAAGAATCAAAAAAAATTTTCTAAGCAATATAGGTCTGAAACGGGGCACGCTCTCGCTAGCTTCGCCACGTATCGGATACTAAGCGAAAAACTTCGTTTCTCTCGTTTTTCGCAAGTACCGACGGGCTCAGACTACCCCGCATTCAGACCTATATTGCCGAAAATTGCTTTTATTATTTGATTTCTTGCAACCTTTTCATTCTATTATCCTACTTTTCTGTAGGTATCCATAAAGCTGATTTCTCCAAACTCAGTACTCTGATCCGTGACAGTAATGCTTCCGTCTGTATTAACTACAAAGGTAACCCATCCATCTTCTCCCGTTGCTCTATAAAGACTTCCACCTTCTTTGACCGCAATGCCATCAAAGTCTACGGCATAAACATTTCCTTTGGATGCGTCAACGACATAGTTTGCATTAATATTCACAACATAGGCATCCGGTTGGCCGCTGATTGTCATCTGGGCTCCGCCTTCTCCCCATTTTACCTCGTATACCCCACGGATATCTCCTACTTTTCCCAGCAGGCTATCTCTATATCCGGTAAGTATCTTTATATTCTCCCGCTCGTAAGAATTCAAAACCTGACTTTCGATTTTATCAAATTCCGATTTACTATACTGTGGTCTATACCAGGATTTAGAAGAAAAATATGCATTAAGGTCTTGAGTGTCGTATTGTCTTCCATGGCGAGCATAAATTTCATTAATCGCTAAACGGAGGGTTGCCGCATCCAAGCTCTCATACTCTCCCCGGGCAATCAATCTCTCGTTGGCATAAGGAAAAATAAATTCAGAAGCATTGGTAGCCGTTCCGGCATTGGATTGACCCGTACTGTTCACTAATCCGGCATAACTATAATCTCCCCCCATATCCACATCCGTAAATTCCGTACCATTGGTTAAAGTCACTATAGGATAATCAATGGTTTCAAGACTATTCCATGTCACATCCGCATCCCCGTTCCAGCTATTGTCTTTTAGGTTTCGCATCTTGCCGGATACCTTTAAACCGTTTTGCTCTGTTTTGGAAAAGGAAAGCCCCTCTAATAAAAACTTTGCTTCTCCATAAAGACGAAACTCAATCTGTTCTTTTCCGTCCTTAATATAGGGGATAAGCATATACTCATTAGCAGTACTCTTCCACATTGCATCCCCGGGATAGGATGCAAATATATTGGATTTGTTTACCGCTCCGCTATCATAGCTAAGCTCCTCTGAACCGGCGGATGTACTTTCTTCTGTAGCTACAGTAGATTCATCAGCTTTCTCTTCCGCCTTTACCGATGTACTTTCTTCCGCCTTAGTTCCTTCACTTCCCTTTGCCTGACTATTCCCTTTACAGGAAACCAGACTAAGGCTTAGAAGCAATCCCAGAAAAACGATTGCCAAGCCTTTTTGCAGCACCGCTCCGGTTCCTTTTTTCTTCATCATTGTTCTTTTCATACGCTCGTTCTCCCATGATTCATTATGTTAAATTTTATGAATATACCTTATTGCATTATAAGGTTTGGAGTAGTGAATAGCAAGTATGATGATACTTCTATAGTTTCCTCTTCTCCCTCTCCTTCAATTCCTTCAAGATTCCTCCGGTAATCAGGGCTGCAATAAGCGCCGCAAAGATATCACTAAGTGGCTGAGACATTTGTAGGCCAAAAAGCCCGAAGGCACGGGGGAAAATCAGCAGAATTGGGATCAGGCAAATGCCCTGCCGTAGCAGTGCCACGATACTGGCCCGAAGGGGATAGCCGGTGGTCTGGGAAAACATATTGGCCATGGTAATCTGAGCAGCCAGGGGCATGGTCAGGCATTGCAGCTGCAACGCCATTGTGCCGATTCGAATAACCTCCACATCTTCTTTTCGGAAGGCAGTGACGATGGGCTTTGCCATAAGGAAGACTCCTGCTCCGGCAAAAATCAGCATAATAAAGCAGACCTTCAAACTGAAACGGTAGGCCTCCGCCACACGCTTGTAGTGCTTGGCTCCATAGGCATAGCCGCAAACCGGTTGAAAGCCCTGTCCGAAGCCGATAACCAAGGAAAAGATAAACATGCTGACACGCATTACAATGGCCATAGCTGCAATAGCCGCATCCCCGTAAGGATGGGCGGAAAAATTCAGTAAAATGGTGGAAACACCGGCAATTCCCTGTCTGGCAAGGCTGGGACAGCCGAAGCGCAGAATAATGCTGTAACGTTTTAAGCTGGGCTTAAAATTCCGTGGAGATACGGAAATACAGGCCGGCATCTTGTTGCATTGGTACAATAAAATTCCGAAGGATATCATTTGACTGATTACGGTAGCCACCGCAGCGCCGCCAATCCCCATTTTCCCGACGTAAATAAAGAGAGGATCCAAAAACATATTGAGGACACCGCCGGTACTGATGCCGATCATGGAATAAAAGGAATTTCCCTGAAAGCGGAGCATATTGTTCATGCCCAGTGAAGCCATCATAAAGGGGCTTCCGAAAAGGATGATTCTGGCGTACTGCATGGCATAGGGAGCAATGGTTTTGGTGGATCCTAAAGCATAAACCAGAGGTTCTACGAAAATGCCGGCAATGATTGCAATCATAGTTCCGATAATCAATTCCGTAAAAAATCCTACTGCCACATAACGTTCCGCTTCTTCCTGCTTTTTCGCTCCCAACAAACGGGAAATTTCGTTTCCGCAACCCATACCGATCATGAAGGCGATTGCCTGAATGATTGCCGCCATGGAGAATACCACTCCCACTGCGGCGGAGGCGGAGGTTCCCAAGCGGGAAACGAAGAAGGTGTCCGCCATATTATACACCGCCACCACAATCATGGACACCATGGAGGGAAAGGCCAACTTGGGAATCAAACGATTCACCGGTTCCTCCAGCATTTGCCGAAACTTCTCCTCTTCGCTTATGGCCATGTCTTCCTCTCCCTTCTCTGGCAATTTTTCTACTTCCATGCTACAATGACAGCCATTATACTACCGTAAAATTTTTTTCGCAAAAAAATCCTGAGTTTTGAGAGTTATCAGCGTTTATCGGTGCTTTTATTGATTTGACGTTTATCGGTGATTTTATTGATTTTGCGTTCATCAGTGGTTTTGCAATTTTAGTAATGTGCGTATGTTAAGAGTCAGGGGAGTTTAGAAATGAAGAAGTTTTTTCGTTATGTCAGTCAAAGTATAGCCGGGATGATTGGACTTTCCGTTTATATTTTAGCGGATACCTATTTTATTTCTTCCTATGCGGGAACCGATGGACTTGCGGTTTTAAATTTGATTCTTCCGCTGTACGGCCTTCTCAATGCCCTGGGCAATATGATTGCGGTGGGTTGTGCCACCAGATACAGCATCCGACAGGCTGCGGGAAAGGATGTAAGCTCCTTCTTTTTACAAGCTATTTTTTGGAACTTCATTTTCGCCCTGCCCTTCACCTTCTTCGGGCTCTTTTTTCCGAAGCAGGTTTTGGCGATTTTAGGGGCGGATGTGGAACTACAGAATTTGGGAGTTAGCTATGTGCGCATCATCCTTGGCTCTGCCTTCCTCTTTATGGCAAACAGCAGTATGACTGCCTTCACCAGAAATGACAAGAACCCCTCCATGGCCATGGTCGGCTCTTTGATGGGTTCCCTCTTTAATATCGTATTTGACTATATTTTCATGTTCCCCATGGATTTGGGCATGACCGGTGCTGCTCTGGCTACTGCCCTATCTCCGGTGGTTACCAGCTTGGTTTGCACTCTGCATTTTCGGAGTCCGAAAAATACCATTGCCTTTCGTTGGCAAAGTCCGCGCTTTAAGCATCTCTGTGCCTGCTGCAAGCTGGGATTTTCCGCCTTTGTCGGCGACCTGACCAGTGCCGTGACCATCAGTACCTTTAACGGCCTGATTTTAGGTCTTAGCGGAAATATCGGTGTTGCCGCCTACGGTGTTATTGCCAATGTTTCCTCTGTCTGCACCTGTGTATTCAATGGTTTGGCTCAGGGAAGCCAGCCCTTAATCAGCAACAGCTACGGAAAACGTGATATTCATAAGTTGCAATCCTACCTGCATTACGGCATTGTAAGCGCTTTGGTACTGGCGATTTTGATTGTGGCAAGCATCATTTTCCAAAGCGACTTCTGTATCGCTCTGTTTAACCGGGAAAATGATCCTATCCTCTACCAGTATGCCAAGGAAGGAATTCCCTTGTATTTCATCGGTTTCCTTGCGGCCGGGCTGAATATCCTGATGGTAAGCTATTTCTCCGCTACCAACAATCCCCGCCCCGCCTTTATCTGTTCTTTACTGAGAGGCACCATCGCTATTGTATTTTTTGCCTTCTTACTTTCTTCCCTTCTAAAAATGCCGGGGGTTTGGCTTTCCTTCCCCGCATCTGAAGCCTTCACCTTCCTGGTGGTGCTGTATTTTTACCGGAAGGAGCGGAAAGAGATGAAGCTGCATTTGGAGGCGCAGCAGGAGGGTAAATAAAGCCGGCGGAGGGAAGGCTGTATTCATCGAAATGATTTGCTCCGATGTAGTATAGGTCTGTACAAGGGACACGCTCTCGCTAACTTCGACTCTACGGAGGGAAGGACTGTATTCATCGAAATGGTTCGCTCCTATGTAGTATAGGTCTGTGTTCGGGGCACGCTCTCGCTAACTTCGCCTTCGTAGCAGTACTAACTTCAAGCTTCGCTTTGCTCGCTTTCAGTAAGTACTGACGGGCTCAGATTACCCCTTTTACAGACCTATACTACATCTGTCGCTTCACTAGATTGATTTCTACAGTCCTTCCTGCCGCCGGTTTGCAAGTACCTCGGGATAAAATTGCCTCTCTTACAGACCTATTATGCATCAATCGCTTCACTCAATTAATTTCCATAGTCCTTCCCTTCGCTGGTTTGCAAGTACCGCGGGCTCAAGTTGCCCCTCTTTTAAACCTAGGCTGCTACTATCGCTCCAACTTATTGATTCTTATGTATAATGCTGTAATGCTTTTATTAGTAGTCATTTAGCTTAATATTTCAGACGAAGAAGGCGACTCCGCGGAGTGCATATAGCTCCACCGGAAGACCGCTTTTATTCTTCCTTCTTTCGGCATTGTGAACTATGCTTCCTTACCGAACAGCCGGTCTAAGAAACTGTTCAATTCCTTTGAATTTTTATCAACATATTTGTTCACTCTCAAAGTTGTTTTAAAAAAATTAAACCGCCCTACAGCCTTGATTTACAAGGGTGTAGAGCGGTTTTCATCAACACGTTTTGTCCTATAAGCCTAAGCCTATAATTCACATTTATCTTATAAGCTAATTATACAAGTCCTATGGTAGAGCGATTGCAGTATAAGTGTGTAGGAGGGCAATCTAAGCTCATCAGGGCTTGCAGATAGCATACCAAGCGAAGGACTGTAGAATTTAAAAAGTCAAAGCGACGGATGCAGTATAGATATGAAAGAGAGCAATCTGAGCCCGCCGGTACTTGCG